>NZ_JARAYQ010000170.1:0-18758 GCF_033794505.1 Streptomyces sp. MB09-01
GGTGGGTGGTGGGTGGTGCGGGAGGAGGTGGTGCTGGAGGGCGAGCGCGGTGTGGTGTGCGTTGCGGTACCAGCGGGCGTTGTCGATGCACACGGCGGCGCGGGCCGCCAGTTCGCCGGCCAGGACGATGTCGTCGTCGTTGAAGGGCAGCGGGTTGCGGGTGCGTTTGAGGTCGAGGGCGCCGAGGACCTCTCCGCGGGCGATGAGCGGCACGGCCAGGTAGGAGCGCAGGCCGGCCCGGCTCAGGAGGGTGGCGGCGTTGCTGTCGCGGGCGATGCGCGAGATGTCCTGGGCGTGCACGTGGGCCACCAGCACTGGGTGCCCGGTCGTCACGGACTGGGTGACCAGCCGGTCCGCGGCGTACGCGGCGATGTCGCCCGGCGGGTCCGCGGCGCGGACGGCCTCGCTGGGGAACGCGGACGCGACGGCCAGGGCACGGAACACGGCGGACTCGTGGGCGGACGAACGCAGGGTCGGCCGGCCTTCGAGGACGGAGTCGAGGATGTCGACGGCGGCGATGTCGGCGAGCTCGGGCACGACGACGTCGGCGAGCTCGCGGGCGGTCTGGTCGAGGTCGAGGGTGGTGCCGATGCGGACGGTGGCGTCCGCGATCAGGGCGAGGCGCCGGCGGCTGCGGGCGATCTCCAGCGCCGCCTGGTGACTCTGGGTGACGTCCACCACGGAGGTGGCCAGGCCGAGGACCCGTCCGGTGGCGTCCTCCAGCCGGTAGTACGACACCGACCAGGCGTGCTCGGTGCGCTGCCCGCCGTGGGACCGGCCGGCCGTGAACTGTTCGAGCAGCGGGGTTCCGGTCGCCAGGACCTGGCGCATGGCCGACTCGGCGGCCTCCGCGTCGTCGAGGAAGGACAGGGCCTCGCGGACGCCCCGGCCGATGTGCTGGGCGGCGGGCAGTCCGTTGATCCGCTCCAGGGTCGGGTTGACCAGGACGTAACGCAGCTCCGTGTCCAGGACCGCGAGCCCGATCGGGGACTGGGCCACCAGGCGCGCGGAGAGGGCGAGGTCCCGCTCCAGCTGCCGCAGCCGTGTCCGGTCCGTCGCGATGCCGAGGGCGTACAGGTCTCCGTGCTCGTCGAGCAGCCGCATGTTGCGGAATTCCACCAGGCGCGTGCCGCCGTCCTTGTGGTGCACCGGGAAGGCGCCCGCCCAGTCCCCCGCACCGCCCATGACCCGTGCGAAGAGCTCGGTGACCAGCCCGACGTGCTCCTTGGAGGCCAGCAGCTGGGCGGCGGGCCGGCCGAGCGCCTCCTCGGCCGACCAGCCGAACAGCTGCTCGGCCTGGGGGCTCCACAGGGCGACCCGTCCTTCGGAGTCGAGGACGACCGCCGCGACGTTCAGGACGTCGAGCAGCCCGCTGGGCGGGGCGACCCCGACCTCGGCCCGCCCGGTCCCACCGGCGCCCAACCCGTCGATCGAACCCATCGGGGACGCTCCCTTCCGGCACCCTCGGCCCGGCGCCCGGCCGCCCGGCGACGGCCCGGGGCGCACGGCTACCTCTCATCGTGCCCCGGAACCCTCCCGTCAGCGTCCGGAGCGCCCGGCGGCCGAATCGTGGTCATCGGCCCGGATCGGTTCACTCAGCGCGCGCATCTGCGATTCACCGCGGCCAGGGCGCCGGCGCCGGGACCACGTAGGCTCGGCGGATGGCGAAATACTTCGACGTGCACCCCGAGAATCCTCAGCGTCGCACGATCGGCAACGTGGCCGACATCATCCGCTCCGGCGCGCTCGTCGCGTACCCGACAGACTCCTGCTTCGCGCTGGGCTGCCAGCTCGGCAACCGTGACGGCATCAGCCGGATCCGGTCGATCCGCAACCTCGACGACCGTCACCACTTCACCCTGGTGTGCCAGAACTTCGCGCAGATGGGCCGGTTCGTCCAGATCGACAACGACGTGTTCCGCGCGATCAAGGCGGCTACGCCCGGCAGTTACACCTTCATCCTCCCCGCGACGTCGGAGGTGCCGCGCCAGCTGCTGCACCCGAAGAAGAAGACGGTCGGTGTCCGGATTCCCGACCACGTCGTCACGCAGGCCCTGCTCGACGAGCTCGGTGAGCCGCTGCTCTCCAGCACCCTGCTGCTGCCCGACGAGGAAGAGCCGATGACGCAGGGCTGGGAGATCAAGGAGCGGCTCGACCACGAGGTGGACGCCGTGCTGGACTCGGGCGACTGCGGCACCGAGCCGACCACGGTCATCGACTTCTCCAGCGGGGAGGCCGAGATCGTACGGCGGGGCGCCGGCGACCCGGCCCGGTTCGAGTAGCCGCGCCGGGGCCGGGCGGTCACGGGGAGGGGCGCACGTCCGCGTAGAGGCCCAGGTACCGGTAGGCGCCGGATTCGACCCGGTAGAGGTGGGCGAGGCGATTTCCGGTCAGGACGTGGGTGCCCGTGTCGAAGGCGAGCGGCTTGGCCAGGCCCTGGTGGGTCGTCCGGAAGATCCGCCGGGTCAGGCCCGCGCGGCCCCGCCCCTCCTCGTCCAGTCCGGTCAGGGCCGCGGCCAGCAGGCCCACGGCGTCGTACGCCTCGGTGGCCCAGCGGCCGGGAGGCTCCCCGTGCGCGGTGCGGTGGGCCCCGACGAACCCGGCGGCGGCGGGGACGGCCAGCGGGTCGGTGAAGAGGGCGCTGAACACCCAGCCCTCGGCCGCCGGCCCGGCGTCCGCGAGGAAGGCCGGTTCCATGACGTGCTGGAGGCCTACGCGCGGGCCCTGGAATCCGGCATCGGTCAGGGCACGGGCCAGGCGGGCCGCGCGCTGCGGTGAGGTGCCGGCGTAGACGACGGCATCGGCCCGGGCCTCGGTCAGGGCGCGTACGGCGCCCGCCAAGTCGGAGCTGCCGACCGGGATCCGGTGGATGCTGAGCGTGCCGTTCGAGGGCGGACTGTGCTGCAGGGTGCGCACGAGCGGCCAGGTGGGCTCGCCCCCTTCTACGTCTTCCACCATGCCCGTGTTCCGGACGGGCCGTATCCGGCTGAGGTAGTCGATCACCGGGAGGGCGAACCGGTCGCCGGCCGGGCGGGTCGCGCACAGCGTCCGCCACTGCGACTGGGCGGTCTCCGGACTGTCGACGGCCACCAGCAGCAGGGCGAGATCGGCCGCGGTGCAGGCGGTGGCCAGCTCGGGCACGGCCGCGTCCCAGGTGGGGCCGACCAGCGCGGCCACTGCAGGGTCGGCGACCAGTTCCTTGACCACCTGTGCGGCGCGCGCGGCGTCCCCGCCGTCGTCGGCGACGCGCAGGGCCAGCCGGAACGCGGCGTCCGCCCGGGCGTTGTGCCCGTCCACGGCCAGTCTCATGCCGCGCTCGTGCGCCTGGCCGACGGCCCGGCCGGGCCCGGTCAGATCGGCCTGCAGAGCCAGGGTGAGGGTGGGGAGGTCGCGGGCCGACCGCGGCGCCGTGCCGCGCCTCCTCCCCCGGGTGGCGAACCAGGCGGTGGGTGCGCCGACGGCGGCCAGGCCCGCGCCGGCCGCGAGCAGCCGCCTGCGCGTGAGGCCCCGTACCGCCGTCTGCGGCGCGTCGATGCGGGTCGGCTCCGGGGCGGGCAGGTCCAGGGCCCTGGTGGAGCGTTCGGCTATGAGGCGGGACAGCGGGGGCGGCAGCCAGTCCTCGGCGTCCGCGCCGGACGGGTCGTCTCCGAGTACGGCGCCCAGCTCGGCCGGGGTCGGCCGGGCGGCCGGGTCCTTCGCCAGGCAGGCCAGCACCGGTTCGAGCAACTCCGCTGGAAGACCGGTGAGTTCGGGCTCGTCGTGCACCGTACGGTAGACCACGGCAGCGGCGTGCCCGCCGCCGAACGGCCCGTGACCGGTTGCCGCGTACGCCAGCACGCAGCCGAGGGAGAAGACATCGCTCGGGGCGCCCGCCGCGGCGCCGTCCGTCCGGGCCTGCTCCGGCGCCAGGTATCCGGGGGTGCCGATGACGGCGTCCACGGCGGTCAGCGTGGCCGCGCCTTCGGCTCGCGCGATGCCGAAGTCGATCAGCCGGGGCCCGTCCGGGGCGAGGAGGATGTTGCCCGGTTTGACGTCGCGGTGGACCAGTCCGGCGGCGTGCACCTGCGCGAGCGCCTCGGCGAGTCGCGCGCCCAGGGTCCGTACGGCCCGGACGGGCAGCGGACCGTACCCTCCCACCGCCTCGGACAGGGCGGGGCCGGGGACGAACGGGGTGGCGAGCCAGGGCTCGCGCGCCTCCGCGTCGGCGGCGACCACCGGGACCACCCAGCGCCCGGTCAGCTGCCCGGCGGCCTCCACCTCGCGACGGAAGCGGAGGCGGAAGTCCGGGTTGGAGGCGTGGTCGGCGCGGATGACCTTGACCGCCACCAGGGTGCCCGTGGCGGAGCGGGCGAGGTACACCGTGCCCATCCCGCCCGAACCGAGGCGTCCCAGCAGCCGGTTGCCGCCGATCGCGGCCGGATCGGCCGGGGTGAGGGGGCGCATCCCCGGCTATCCCGCCGGGGACGCGGTGGGCGCGGGTTCGATGGCCGGGCCCGCGTAGCGGATGCGGCCGCCCTCGACCTTGTGCAGGAAGTAGATGTTGCCCTTGACCTGCCGGCGGTCGTCGAAGGTGTACTCCTTGGTCAGACCGCGGAAGGTGCCCTGGGTGAGCGCGGTCAGCAGGTCGGCGCGGTTCGGACGGCTGCCGCCCGCCGCGGTGGTGACGAGCCGGTCGATGACCAGGCGGGTCGCGTCGAAGGCCTCCGCGGTCCAGATCGCGGGGGCCGATCGGTACGCCGCCTGGTGCGCGCGGGCCACCTCCGCGACCTCGGGGGCTTCGGGGCCGGTGTAGGGCGTGCAGAACTGCCAGCCCTCGGCTGCCTGCCCCGCGGTCGCGAGGAACTCCGGGCCGGCGATGGTGTAGTCGGCGGCGCGGGGCCCCTTGAAGCCGGCGGCCGCGAGCAGTGCGGCCGCCCTGGCCCCGCCGGCCGCGGTGCCCGTGTAGAAGAAGCCGTCGACGCCGTGGGCGAGCATGTCGGTGACCACCGGGGCCAGGTCCTGGGTGCCGCGCGGGACGACGCGCACGTAGAAGGTGGCCTCGGGCGCGAAGTAGGCGATGGTGCGGCCCACCAGCAGGGCCGCCTGCCAGGTGTCCGAGTCGCCGTCGCGGTCGCTGAGGATGCCCATCTTCCGGACGCCTTGTTTCCCGGCCAGTTGAAGGTTGACCGCGGCGGCCTGGGCCGAGGAGATCGGGCAGCTCTGGAAGAAGCTGCGCCGGTCGGTGACGCTGAAGGTGGTCGCCAGGGCGGACACGGTCACCAGGGGTACGGAGCTCTCGCCGTAGAGCTCGAGGCACGGGATCACGGAGTCGTTGCCGGTGGGGCCGATCACCGCGAACAGGTCGCGGTTGGCGATGAGTCCGGTGGCGGCGGCCGCCGAGCGGTCGGCCCTTCCGGCGTCGTCGGCGGTGGCGACGGTGAGCGTGAACGGCTTGTCCTTGCGGGAGTTGAACGCGTCGACGGCCAGCCGCACCCCGCGTTCCTGAGCCTGTCCGGCGGCCTTCTGCGGCCCGGAGAGATCGGCGTGCAGGCCGATCACCCAGTTTCGCGGGGCGTTCGTGGCCGGGGTCCTGGGCTCGTCCTGCTCGCGCAGCGCCAGCCAGGCGGCCAGGCCGCCGCCGGCCGCGAGCACGGCGCCGCCGGAGGCGAGGGCGAGGAAACGCCGGCGGGAAGGTGCGGCCGGTCCGGGCGCGGGGGCGGCATCCGGGTCGGCCACGGTCTCGTCGATGCCGGGCAGGGCGAGCAGCGCGGCGGCACGCTCGGCGATGGTGGCGACGACGGGGTCGGGCAGCCAGTCGGTGCCCTCCCCCGGGGTGTCCTCGGTCAGCGCCGCGTCCACCTCGTCCGCGGTGGGGCGGACGTCGGGGTGCTTGGCGAGGCAGGTCCGCAGGAGCGCGGCGAGTTCGGGGTCGGCGAGGAACTCCGGACCGAACTCGGGCTCGTCGTGGACCGTTCGGTAAAGCACCGCGTCCACGCTTCCGGTACCGAAGGGCAGGCGGCCGGTGGCGGCGTAGGCGAGCAGGCAGCCGAGCGAGAAAACGTCGCCGGCCGGTTCGGCGGGGCGGCCCTCGGCCTGCTCGGGCGGGAGGAAACCGGGCGTGCCGAGGACGGCGTCGGCGGAGGTCAGGGCGGTGTGTTCGCCGCCGCGCGCGATGCCGAAGTCGATGAGCCGCGGCCGGTCCATGCCGAGCAGCACGTTGCCGGGTTTGACGTCCCGGTGTACGAGGCCCTGTGCGTGCATCCCCCCGAGGGCCTTGGCCAAGGCCTTGCCGAGGATGCGTACGGCGCGCAGCGGAAGCGGGCCGTGGGCCGTGACGGCCTCGGCCAGGGAGGGGCCGGCGACGAAGGCGGTGGCCAGCCACGGTTCGGGCGCGTCCGGGTCGGCGCCGGTGATCCGTACGGCCCACGGGCTGTCGACCTCCGCGGCGATCTCGGCCTCGCGGCGGAAGCGGGCCCGGAAGTCCGCCTCGTCGGCGTACTCCGCACGGATCACCTTGACCGCGGCGAGCGCCCCGTCGTCGGTGCGGCCGAGGTAGACCACGCCCATGCCGCCGGCGCCGAGCCGGCCCAGGAGGCGGTACCCGGCGATCCGGGAGGGGTCCGAGGGATGGAGCCGCTCCATCAGCCCTCCGCCTTTCCGAGCTCCTGCTTGGCCTGCAGCATCAGTCGGCTGGTGCCCTGGACGACGAGCGCGATCATGGCCTCGTCGGTGTAGCCCGCCGCGCTCTTGCCGGAGACGGCCATGGTGACCGGTCCGAACTGGGCCTGGTGCCAGCGGTACGGGTGGGGCCCGCCGTGCTCCGTGCTGACGTACTTGCCGTCCTCGCTGAAGGCGTCCTCGGTCCAGCCGTTCATCTGCTCACCGAGGTAGAGGGAGCCGCCCCACAGGTTCTTGAGCTCCTCGCCCTCCCGCAGCTTCTGGTCCGGGCAGCGCAGGACCTCCTCCATCGCGCGGGCGGTCTCCCAGCCGGATTCCTGGCGGTTGCGGTGGACGGTGACCGTGGCGTTGAGCTGCAGGCGGCCGCGGCCGTCCTTGGCCGGAATGTGGAAGGATCGGGTGCTCGTGGCGAGTACGTCGTCCGGCAGGCCCGCGGTCTGCCAGACGCAGTCCTCGTCGAGGACGGGCCAGCGGCCCGGAGGGCTCTCGAACGGGGTGCTGCGCACGACTTCGGGGCCGAAGGCCGCCTCGGTGATGACGATCCGGCCGAGCAGGTCGCGGGCCTCGGCGACCGTCTTCGGCTGTTTCGACTCGTCCAGCTGAGGCACGAGGGGGAACCCGGAACTGCCGGGCGGGGCGGCCGGTGTGCTCGCGCCGGAGCCGCCCGGGGCCGGGCCGCCCGTGGCGGGCGACGCGGCCGGGCTACGGCGTGCCGCGTCACTCGTCGCCGCACCGCCCTTCGCCGTGCCGTCGGCCGTACACCCGACGAGTAGGAACAAGCCCGCTGCCGCGCACCCGTAGGCGTGCAGCGCAGAGCGCCGTCTGCGTGTCTCCGGTCCCCCCACGGCACGGATCGTACCTCGCCGTGGACGCGTGCAACTGGCCTATCCGAAAGCGGTGTTGGGGAACACTCCGGGCGACCGGCTCAGCGCGCCGTGCCGAGGGTCCAGGCGGACTCGTGGCGGGTGAAGCCGATGTGCGGGTAGTAGTCGACCGCGGCCGGGGCGGAGAGCAGGACCACCTTCGCCTCGGGAGCCGCCTCCTGCGTGACGCGGATGAGGTCGCGGCCCACGCCCTTGCCCTGGTAGGCAACGTCGACGGCCAGGTCGCTGAGGTAGGTCGAGTACGCGCCGTCGGTGATCGAGCGGGCGATGCCGATGAGGCCGCCGTCGTCTGCGCGGGCGACCACGACGAGGTTGGCGCCGGCCAGCATCCGGGCGAACCGCTCCACGTCGGCGACGGGACGGCGCTCGGCGAGGGTGGAGGCGCGGTAGAGGCCGATGACCTCCTCGACGTCCAGGTCCGCGCCGACGACACGTTCACAGGTCCACATACCGCCGCACTCCCGCATGTAATAGTCACTGATCGATAGTGATTATTACATGCGATGGCGGGTGTCACACAAACCGGTGGACCGGTATGTGTGGCGCGCAAGTTGGGCAGGCTACGGGAGCGTCCGTCCACGGAAGGAGCGCTGTGCTCACTTACGTTCCCGCTCGGCTCCGACGGTTCCTGGAACGATTCACCGGCACCACGGCACGTGGCGCCGGCCCGGCGAGCGGCGGGGCCCCGCTCTTCACCGCGGATTTCGGGTCCGCCACCCAGTGGGTCGCCGGCCACTCCTGGGCCTATCCGGACGGCGGACCCACCAACCCCGGGGACAACAAGCTCGACCATCTGGTGGAGGACCCGTCCTACAGCCGCACCGGCACCTTCCGGGCCGTCCGCCGCCCCGACGGCAACTGGAACGCGGGTCTGCTGACCACCGAGGGCAGTGACGAGGGGTTCATGGTGCGGACCGGGGACGTGCTGGAGTCCCGGGTGCGGCTGCCCGTCGAGGCCGGCGCCTGGCCGGCGATCTGGACCTGGCGGGACGGCGGCAACGAGGTCGACGTCTTCGAGTACCACCCGGACAACCCCGACCTGCTGGAGCTCTCCAACCACGTCAAGGGCGGCTCGCGCTACCACCGGGACGCCGCGGTCGGCCCCGGCTGCTGGGTGGACCTGAAGGTCGAGTTCGGGGCGCGCTCGGTCGTGTGGTGGGTCAACGGGACGCGGGTGTTCGCCGACCGGCGGGGGGTGGGGCGCAACTGGAGGGCGTACCTCATCGTCAACCTCTCCGTCTGCGCCGGGCGCTACCACCCGGCCCCCGACGCGGACGTGTCCGAGATGTCGTACGAGGTCGCGTACCTGCGCGTCCACCGCCCCTAGGAGGCCGCGGCGGGGGCGGAGGCGGCGCAGCTCTCGTGGCCCCAGCGACTGCCGTTCTTGGCGATCATGTCACCGACGGCGTAGGGCTTCCCGCAGGGGCAGCTGCCGGGGAACTTCGCCTTGATGGCCCGCGGCGCGCGGCCCGGCGCGGCTCCCTCGGCCGTCCGCTTCCTCGCCGTGCCCGCCTTCTGGCGCGCGGGCGCGGCCGGAGCCGGGACCGGCAGGTCCGGGTTGCCGAGTGCGGTGCCGGCGGCTTCCTGCGTACGGGCCGCGTCGCTGGCGGCCTGGTCGGCGATCGCGTTCAGGAGGTCGCCGTCCTCGCGGTGCGCCGGGACGTAGACGAACGTCACGTCGCGCTCGGCCAGCAGCAGGTCGATCCGCTCGACGAGTCCGCGGTTGGCGACCGGCTGGCCGGATGCGGTCTTCCACCCGTTGCGCTTCCAGCCCGGCAGCCACTGCGTCACGGCCTTCATCGCGTACTGGGAGTCCATCCGCACCTCGACGGACGTCCCGGGGGCGAGCGCCTCGAGCAGCCGCTGGAGGGCGGTCAGCTCGCCGATGTTGTTGGTGGCCCGGCCCAGCGGCCCGGCTTCCCAACGTTCGGGGCGTCCCCGGGAGTCGGCGATGACCCAGCCCCAGCCGGCCGGCCCGGGATTACCTTTCGCCGCTCCGTCACAGGCGGCAATGATGCGATCAGACATCCCCCGATCATGCCTCATCCCCCGAGGCGGCGGGCGGTCGGCTCGGGAGCACGTCCTTTGCCGTCAGGCGGGAACCCGTGTAGCAGAGCCGGTAGACGTCGGCCTGGTCCAGGAGGCTGCCGTTCGAGCGGTAGTACGCGCACACGGTGCCGGGGGGTGCGGGCAGCGCCTTCACGGCGTCCGGTACGTACCGGAACTCGCGGTCCGGGAGGAGCCGGGCGAGCTCGGTCCGCTCCTGGCCGGGCCGGAGGGCCGCGAAGTCCGCGGGGCGCAGCACGCAGGCGCTCAGCTGGTGGGCCAGGTACGCGGCGGAGCCGAGGAGGACCAGACCGAGTCCGGCCGGGGCCGCGATGGCGACGGCGAACCGGCGCCGGGTGCTGCGCCGGACGGCGGCGAGGCGGCGCGCCGATTCCGAACCGGTGCCGGTCTCCTCCGGGAACTCCGCGGCGGTTCCCGGCCGCCGGGGGCCCACCTGGTCCGGCAGGGTGGCGAGCACCTCGAAGCCGCCGCGGCGGGGCGCGGCGTGCAGCGTTCCGCCGATCAGCCGGACCCGTTCGCGCAGGCCGGTGAGCCCTCGGTGGCCGGAGGTCCGCGCGCCGGCGGGCGCGGGTACGGGAAAGGGCGACGGGCCCGCCGGCGGGGCGGAGTTGGTCACCCGTACCTCGGTGCGGGCGCCCTGGTGGACGATGCGGATCCGGACCGCTGCGCCGGGGGCGTGCTTGATGGCGTTGGTGAGCGACTCCTGCACCACGCGGTACGCCGTGCGGTCCACCAGGGGCGAGAGGCCGGCCCCGGCCTCCCCCTCCCGCCGCAGGTCCACGGTGACGCCGGACTCCCTTGCCCGGGCCACGAGTTCCTCCACCGGCTCCACGGACGGGGCCGTCGGATCCCCGTACGGTCCGGAGCCGTCGGAGCCCTCCCGTACGACGCCGATGGTGTCCCGCAGGTGTCCGACGGCGTCCGAGACGGCCGCGCGCAGCACGGCCAGGTCCGCCCGGTCGTGGCCGGACAGCGTGGGCGAGAGTTCCAGGGCGCCGGCGCGCAGGGCGATGAGGCTCAGTTCGTGGCCGAGCGAGTCGTGCATGTCGGCGGCGATCCGGGTCCGTTCCCGCAGCCGGGCCTGCTCGGCGACGAAGCGCTGCCGCTGTTCGAGGCCGCGCGCCCGCTCCCAGCCCCCGCGCACCAGGTCCAGCCTGGCCTGCCGGTAGCGGCCCGCCAGCCAGGGCAGGAGGAGGGCCGAGGGGATCATCGACACCGCGTAGAACCAGTACACCGCGCCGACGCCCAGGAGGGCGCACAGGGCGAGGTCGACGGCCGTGCAGGCCCCGAACAGCAGGAGCGCCGCCCCCGTGCGGGCGGACCGGACGCCGAGGAGGTACGTCAGCGCGGCCAGAGCCGCCAGGTACGGGCTCGCCGTCACGGCCGGGTCTGCCAGGCCCAGCGCGCACACAGCGTTGGCGAGGAACACGGCCGCGGCGGGCCGTTTCCGGCTGCCGGGAACCGCCACCGCCAGGATCAGCAGGGGCAGGACCAGGGCGAGTACCGGGGAGGCATCGGTCACGCGCTCCCGGTAGGCGAAGACGCCGGCGCCCGCGAGAGCCGCCCACAGCGCGGCGTCGCACACGGCCGGTTTCGTCCCCCGGGCCGCCAGAGCCCTCGGCGTCCTCACGTGTGCCCCGCCCTCCCCCTCGTGTTTCCCCACGTCACCGGCCGAGGCTAGTTCACGTCATCCGTCGCGGCGCCGCAGGACGGCCCGCCCGGCCAGGTGCGCGGCGACCGTCCAGGCCAGCACGATCAGGATTCCGGCCGCGCTCGGGTAGGGGGCGTCGCCGCCGGCGCGCATGAAGTGGCCGCCGGCGCTCTGCGGAAGGTAGTCGTACACGGTCAGGAGGAAGGAACCGCCGAGTGCGGTGCACATGCTCGGGAGGACCGAGATCAGCACGAAGACGGCCGACAGCGTGCCGGCCGCGGTCCGCAGGGCGAAGGACAGCCCCACCGTGAGCAGGGCGGTCAGGGCGCAGTAGAGGCCCATCGCCAGGACCTGGGAGAGTGCCTCGGCCGGCTCGAAGACGGCGTGGCCGCGGAAGGGCGCCCAGGCCACGGCCATGCCGAGGACGGCGAACAGGACTCCGGCGGTGAAGGCCACCGCAGCCGCCACGACCGCCTTGGCCAGCTGCATGCGGTGCCGCACCGGCACCCACTGGAGCGAGGTGCGGACGCTGCCCGTGGCGTACTCGGCGGTGACCGTGCCCATCGCCAGCACGACGACGGCGAACTGTCCGAGGACGACGGAGGAGACCGGGGCGTTGCCGAGCGGCTGGACCGGCTTGTCGTTGATCCGGGCGATGGAACCGTAGTAGAAGGTGAAGACCCCCGTCAGCAGGACCCCGGCGAGCAGGCAGGCGTACGGGGCCCGGACGGACCACAGCTTGGTCCACTCGGCACCGACCGCGCCGGCGAAGCCGCCGCCGGACGTCCCGGTACGGGTGGTGGGCGGCGTGGGTGACGCGAGCGGCGTGGTGGACGTGGGTGACGTGGGTGACGTGGCTGACATCGGTTTCACACCTCGGTCGTTGCTGTCGTTGCGGTCTTGACGGAGCCGGCGGACACGGGTGTCCGCGGGCGCGCCGCCGTTCCGTACTCGACGCTGTGCTCGGTCAGTTCCATGTAGGCCTGTTCCAGCGAGGCCGAGACACTGTGCAGTTGGTGGAGCCGGATGCCCAGGCGGTGGGCGAGGTCGCCGATCTCCGCCGCGGTCCGGCCCCGGACGACGATCTCGTTCCGCTCACCGCCCGGGGACTCGACGGACACCCCCTCGTACGCGTGCAGGTGGCCGGTCAGGCTGTCGAGATCGCCGGGGGCGGCGGTGCGCACGCGCACCGAGGCCGAGGTGCCGGCCGCGAGGAAGTCCGCCATGGGGGTGTCGGCCAGCAGCCGGCCCCTGCCGATGACGACGAGCCGGTCGGCCGTCAGCTGCATCTCGCTCATCAGGTGGCTGGAGAGGAAGACCGTACGGCCCTGGGCGGCCTGGGCGCGGACGAGTTCGCGCACCCAGCGCACCCCGTCGGGATCGAGGCCGTTGACCGGCTCGTCGAGGATGAGCACCTTCGGGTCGCCGAGCAGGGCGCCCGCGATGCCGAGCCGCTGGTACATGCCGAGCGAGAAGGCCCCGGCGCGCCGGCGCGCCACCTTGGCCAGGCCCACCGTCTCCAGGACCTCGTCGACGCGGCGGACGGGGATGCCGTTGCTGCGGGCCTGCGCGAGCAGGTGGCTGCGCGCGGAGCGGGCCGGGTGCAGGGCCTTCGCGTCGAGAAGCGCCCCGACCTCGCGGACCGGGTGGCGCATCGCGGCGTACGGCCTGCCGTCGATGAGCGCCCGCCCGGCGGTGGGACGGTCCAGGCCGAGGATCATGCGCATCGTGGTGGACTTTCCCGATCCGTTGGGGCCGAGGAAGCCGGTGACGCGTCCCTCCTCGACGTCCAGGGTCAGGCCGTCCACGGCGACGGTGTCTCCGTAGCGTTTGGTCAGGCCTCGCAGGGTGATCACTGGGTGTCCCTTCGGTGTTCGCGGTACTGCCACGACCGTAGGAACCGCCCGGTCCGTCGTGCATCGGCCGCAGGTCGGCGATCCGCACCCCTACTTTCGTCGGGGGTCCCCGTCGAACGGCCGGGCCGCTGCCGGTCGTTAGACTGCGCCGGTGGTTCAGGTGCTGGTGGCAGACGACGAGGCGATGGTCCGGGCCGGCGTGCGCGCGATCCTGGCGAGGGATCCGGGGATCGAGGTCGTCGCCGAGGCGGCCGACGGGCACGAGGCCGTCGACGCCGTGCGCAGGCTCCGGCCGGCGGTGGCCCTGCTCGACATCCAGATGCCCCGGCTGGACGGGATCGCGGCGGCCGCCCGGATCCACCGCGAGCTGCCCGGCACGGCGGTGATCATGCTGACCACCTTCGGCGAGGACGAGTTCATCGGACGGGCCCTGCGCGAGGGGGCGAGCGGCTTCCTGCTCAAGGCGGACGACCCGCGGGAGCTGCTGACGGGCGTGCACGCGGTGGCCGCGGGCGGCGCGTACCTCTCGCCGAAGGTCGCCGCCCGGGTCGTCGCGGGGCTGCGCACCGGGCGGATGGCGGGCGGCACGCCGCCGCGGGCCGCCGTGGAGCGGCTGACGGAGCGGGAGAACGACGTCCTGGCGCTGCTCGGCACCGGGCTGTCCAACGCCGAGATCGCCTCTCGCCTGCGTCTGGTCGAGGGCACGGTGAAAGCCCACGTCAGCGCGATCCTCGGGAAACTCGGCGTACGGAACCGGGTGGAGGCGGCGCTCGCCGCCCACGAGGCGGGCCTGGCCGAGAAGCCGCGCAGCTAGTCCGTACTCTTTTCGGCCTAGGCGCTGCTGGAAGGTTCCGCTGCCGTGAACGCGCCGTCGACCAGGACCGGAACGACGTCGCAGACGTCCGGTTCGGTCGCGACGGCCACGTCGCAGGCGAAGCCGCCGGCCGTGAGTTCACGGCCGGACGCGCTGTCGGTGACCGCGGTGACGGCATCGGGCGTCGCTGCGAAGCAGTCGGCTGCGGCCGCGGCCTCGGGCGACAACGGGCCTCGGCCCGGCTTCCGCAGCGCAGCGAGGACCGCTCCGGCACCGAGGAGGTCCTCCAGCGCGGGGCGCAGGCTGCCGTCGGGCCAGCGTTCGCCCGAGGCGATGACGGCGACCGGGCGGTCGGGGGTTCCGTAGCCGTGCCGGGCCAGCCAGTGGGCCACCGCCGTCGCATTGCGCAGGCATGCCGCGACCACCGTCGACCCGCCGGCCGCGGCCGCGATCGAGGAGCCGTTGGGCGAGGGCAGGACCAGCCGCGGGACGGCGGGGGCGCTCCTCAGCGCCGCCGGTGACAGGGACCACGGCGATTGCGGGGTGGCCGCGCGCCGGCCGACGGCCACCCGCGCGCCCCTCTCCTCGGCGAACGCCGCTGCGGACCCGTCACGCCAGGCGTAGGGGAAGACGCGCGTCCCGCGCTCCACCGCCACCGTCACCGAGGTCGTGAACGACAGCACGTCGACCACCACCAGACACGCGGCGTCCCTCGCCAGCCGCTGCGCACCGACGGGGCCCCAGTCGAAGCGCGCCCCACTGCCGTGCTGCGCGAACCAGTCGTCCATGGGTGACGAGCCTGCCATGGCGTCGGGACTCCCGCACCGGCGGGGCTCGCGCTCACCGGCTCAGGAGCCGGGCCCGGCGGCCGTGAGCAGGTGGCACTTGTCGAAGTTCATGCATCCGCAGGCGAGGCAGTCGGCGACCGCGTCGCGCAGGAGCTGCGTCTGCCGGATGAACAGGTCCAGTTCGGGGAGCTTGCGCTCGGCGAGCGCACGCCACTGCCGGGTCGCTCCGCGGTCGGTGTCGGTGTCCAGCAGGGCGCGGATCTCGGCCAGGGTGAACCCCGCCCGCTGGGCCATCTTGATCAGCGCGATGCGCCGGACGGTGCCGGCCGGATAGACGCGCCGGCCCGCGGCCCGCTCTGCGGACGGCAGCAGACCGACGCTCTCGTAGTAGCGCAGGGCCGACGGCCGCATCCCGACCTGCCCTGCGAGCTCCCCTATTCCGAGCTTTCGCACCTGTCATTCCCCCTTGACTTCAAGCGCGCTTGAACCAGGAGTCTGACCTGGTGACTTCCCCACGGACAACTCGCCTGCTGCCGCAGGCCTACCGGCCGCTGTTCGCCCATGCCGGGTTCCGGCGGCTCCTGCCCGCTCTGGCGGCCTCCGATCTCGGTGACGGGATGAGCGTGGTCGCGGTGGCGTGGCTGGCCATCGAGATCGCGCCTCCCGGCCGGTCCGGGATGCTGCTGGGAGCCGCCCTCGCCGCGTACGCCCTTCCCGGGGCGGCCGGTGCGCTGCTCTTCGGGCGGTGGCTGCGCCGCCTTCCCGCCGCACGGCTGCTGGCGGCCGACAGCCGGATCCGCGCGGTGCTCCTGGGCTGCGTGCCGCTGGCCTGGGCCCTGGACGTGCTGCATCCCGTGCTGTACGTGGCCCTGCTCGCGGGCTCGTCGGTCCTGCACGCCTGGGGGAACGCGGGGAAGTACGCGCTGCTCGCGGGGCTGCTGCCGCCGGAGCAGCGGCTGGCCGCCAACGCGCTGGTGAGTTCCAGTACCTCGGCCTCGATCGTCATGGGCCCCGCGCTCGCCGGATTCCTGGCGGCGGTGATCAGCCCGGCCTGGCTGATCGGTCTGGACGCGTTGTCGTTCGCGGTGCTCGCCGTCCAGGTGGGACGGGTGCGGGGCGCGTCCGGCGAGCCGGGGCAGGGCGGCGAGACGGGGGCCGCGCCCGTCGACGCGGACCGGTCGGCCGCAGGCCTGCACTTGTTGCGCAAGCAGCCCGAACTCCTCGGTGTCCTCGCCCTGACCTGGTTCTTCAACTTCCTGTACGGACCGGCGGAGGTCGCGCTGCCCCTGCACGTCACCGACGACCTGCACGCGGGGACGGGCCTTCTCGGCTTGTACTGGGCACTGTTCGGAGCGGGCGCCGTGGTCGGCGGCCTGGCGGCGGGCGCCCTGTGCAGGTTCCCGCTGTGGCCGGTCACCCTGACCATCGTCGCCGGCTGGGGGCTGGCTCTGGTGCCCTTCGGCCTCGGCGCGCCCGCGGCCGTCACGCTCGCCTGCTTCACGCTCGGCGGGTTGGTCTACGGACCGTTCACGGCGCTGTCCTACACCCTGTTCCAGGACCGGACGCCGGCCGCCTGGCTGACCAGCGTCCTCGCGGCCCGCAGCGCCGCGCTCCTCACCGCCGGGCCGGTGGGCACCGCGCTCGGCGGGCCCCTCGTCGCGCTCATGGGGCCGCGTCAGGTGCTGGCGGCGTCGGGGATCGCGACCGTCGTACTCGCCCTGACCGGGGCCGTGATGCGGGTCCGGAGCCGGCAGCGGGCGGCGTCGCGGCTCGTGTGAGCGGTGGGCCGTTGGGCCGCGGGCCGGTCCACCCGGGCCGACGCGTCGGGCCCGTCAGTCGCGGTTGGCGAGCTCGGCGACGGCCCACACGGCCCCGTCGGGGGCCACGTACCGGCGGAACGGCGCGGTGGGCGGAAGGCTCTCCAGCCAGGCCGCCCAGTTGCCCTCCACCAGCGGCGCCGTACGGGCGAGTGCGCTCTCGGGCAGGCCGAAGAAGAGCTCGTCGGCCACGCCCAGCGGTTCGGTCACATAGGTGTGCAGGGCCTCGGCCGGGGTCAGGCCGATGATCCGGCGTACGGTCTCGGCCAGGATCCAGCCGAAGGTCCAGCCGTGGTAGCCGCTCGCGGTGCCCGGCTCCCACAGCGGTTCCTGTGCCGCGACGACCGCGCACATGGTGTCCCAGTCGCACAGCTCCTCCGGGGTGATGGCGGAGGGGCGCTGCGGTACCCCGATGGTGTGGGTCAGGGCATGGCGTACGGTGGCCCGCTCCTTGCCGTACGCCCCGAACTCGGGCCGGTAGTGGGCGATGGGAGTGTCGTACGCGATCGGTCCGCGCTCGGCGAGCACGTGCACCAGGGTCGCGGTGACCCGCGCCCGGACGTCCGCGCTCACCCTGCGATTCACCTGTGCATCATGCATCAGGGCCGTGCGGCAGTCGCCGCACGGCCCTGGTGTCGCATGTCGGACGTTTCGGCACGTCAGTGATCACATGGTGATGACGTCAGCGACGAAACGGTTCTCCGGCAGCCCTTGGGGACTAGGCGGGGGTGATGTTCTCCGCCTGCGGGCCCTTCTGGCCCTGCGTGATGTCGAACGTCACGGCCTGGCCCTCCTGGAGCTCGCGGTAGCCCGAGGCGTTGATCGCCGAGTAGTGGGCGAAGACGTCCGGGCCGCCACCGTCCTGGGCGATGAAGCCGAAGCCCTTCTCAGAGTTGAACCACTTCACAGTTCCCGTAGCCATGTTCATGCCTTCCCGTTGACGTACGTCTTCCACACGGCGTGGAAGACGGAGGTGATCGCCCTGGTCCTACGGCACAACACAGCAAAACTGCCCACACCGAGAGGCACGGGCAAGGCACTTGGAACCACGACAGCTACCCGTGAAGGTACACGCCTGCACGCACTGTCACCAGGGGGAATGATCTCGCCTTGACGACGGGATCCAGCCGGTGCGCGGACCGTAAGGACACGGCCGTCCCGAAATGTGGCGAGTGGTGCCCCCGGAATGCCGTAGGGTGAGGTCTACCGACGCGGGGTGGAGCAGCTCGGTAGCTCGCTGGGCTCATAACCCAGAGGTCGCAGGTTCAAATCCTGTCCCCGCTACTGCCCACAAGGGCCCGGATCCTGATGGATCCGGGCCCTTGTGCCATTTCGGGCGGCAGCCCGCACCTCATGTCCGGGACGCCCGCCCGACGCCGTGCCGCTCGGCCTCCGGACGGATGCCGGGGATGGACGAGCCGGCCGCGACGACCGCCCTGCGGGCCCTGCCGCCCCGCCCCTCACCGATCGCCACCGGCAGGGCAGCGCGCCGTCCGGGGGCCGGGCCCCGTCGTGTGACGGCCCTCACACGGCGATCTGTCGTCCGGTGTCAACCGGATGCGGTGCGGCGGGCGTATGCCCCGTGAGAGGTGCACATGGATTCAGGAGCGATTTTTTGACCGTCGAGGAATTCGAGGAGTTCTACGCGCAAGCGGCGGGACGGCTCACAGGACAGCTGTACGTGATGCTCGGTGACCATCACGAGGCCCAGGACGTGGTGCAGGAGGCCTTCGTCCGGGGCTGGGGTCGCCGGCGTCAGCTGGACCGGGAGGGCAGGCCGGAGGCGTGGATCCGCACGGTCGCCTGGCGGCTGGCGGTCAGCCGCTGGCGTGGGCGCCGGCGGACCGCCGACGCCTGGCAGCGCACGGCCCCCGCCACGCATGTGGAAGGGCCGGGACCGGAGGCGGTCGCCCTGGTGGAGGCGCTGCGGCAGCTGCCCCCGAAGCAGCGCCGGACGATGGCGCTGCACTACGTCTGCGATCTGACCGTCGAGCAGATCGCCGCCGAGACCTCGTTGTCCGCGAGCACGGTCAAGACCCACCTGTCCCGGGGCCGGGCCGCGCTCTCCCTCCGTCTGCAGGACCCCCGCACCGAGGAGGCCCCCGATGCCTGACTCCCACGACCCGCTGCGGTCCCTGTTCCGGGAAGCCGCCTCCGCCGCGGAGAGCCGCACCGCGCTCCCGCCCGTCACCGTCATCGAGCACCGCGGCGAACGGATCCGGCG
>NZ_JARAYQ010000171.1:0-18736 GCF_033794505.1 Streptomyces sp. MB09-01
GGGGCGGGGCGCGCTGGCCCGCTTCTGCGACGGCTTCTGGCAGCGGGCGCTCGGTCCGGCCGAGGGGGTGCCGGCATGAGCGCGGTACTCCTGGACGCGGTGCGCCGGAGGCTCGCCGAAAGCGGGGCGGAACCGACTCCGGCGCGGGTGGCGGCGGCCCTGCGGGCCCAGGGCCGGCTCCTCGGGGATGCCGAAGTGCTGGGTGTGGCCGCCGAGTTACGGTCCGAGCTGGTCGGCGCGGGCCCGCTGGAGCCGCTGCTGGCCGACCCCGAGGTCACCGATGTGCTGGTGGCGGCTCCTGACCGGGTGTGGGTGGACCGCGGTGGCGGGCTGGAGCTGACCGGGGTGACCTTCGCCGACGCCGCGGCCGTGCGCAGGCTCGCCCAGCGGCTGGCGGCCGTGGCGGGGCGGCGCCTCGACGACGCCCGGCCCTGGGTGGACGCCCGCATGCCGGACGGCACCCGGCTGCATGCCGTGCTGCCGCCGGTGGCCGTCGGCTCGGCCTGCCTCTCGCTGCGGGTGGTGCGGCCACGGGCCTTCACGTTGGAGGAGCTCGTCGCGGCGGGGACGCTGCCGCCCGGCGGGCACCGGCTGCTGCGGGACATGGTCGAGGCCCGGCTGTCGTTCCTCGTCTCCGGTGGCACCGGAACCGGCAAGACCACCCTGCTCAGCGCCCTGTTGGGGCTGGTCGGGCCGGGCGAGCGGATCGTACTGGCCGAGGATTCGGCCGAGCTTCGCCCCGACCATCCGCATGTGGTGCGGCTGGAGAGCCGGCCGGCCAATCAGGAAGGGGCGGGCCTGGTCACACTGGCGGACCTGGTCCGGCAGGCCCTGCGGATGCGGCCCGACCGGCTGGTGGTCGGCGAGGTGCGGGGCGCCGAGGTGGCCGATCTGCTCGCCGCCCTGAACACCGGCCACGAGGGCGGCTGCGGGACTGTCCACGCCAATGCCGCCGCCCATGTACCGGCCCGGCTGGAGGCGCTCGGGACCGCCGCGGGGCTCGACCGAGCAGCTCTGCACAGCCAGTTGGCCGCCGCGCTGACCCTGGTGCTCCACCTGGTCCGGGACCGCGAGGGGAGGCGCCGGCTGGCCGAGGTGCACGTGCTGGAGCGCGACGCCGCCGGACTGGTGGTCACCGTACCGGCGCTGCGCTGGGCGGCCCGCGGCTTCGTACGGGAGCGGGGCTGGGACCGGCTGCGTCCGCTGCTGCGAGGTGTCCGGTGAGCGCCGCGGCGGGGCTGCCGGTGCCGGTGTTCGCCGGGGTGCTGTGCGCCGGGGCGGCTGCCTGGGGGCTCTCCGGGGGTGACGGTGTGCTCCGGCGGGCGCGGTTGGTGCTGGCCTCGGGTGCTCCGGCGGTTCCGGTCGGACCGCTGTACCGGGAGCGGCTGCTGATCGCCGTACGGATGCGGGCCGCACAGTGGCGGGAGTGGGCCTGCGTCGGGGCCGGTCTCCTGGTCGCGGTGGTCGGCGGGTCGGTGATCCCGCTGCTGGCGGGCGCGGCCGCGCTGCCGCTGCTGCGGAGGTGGCTGCGGCTGCGGGCGCGGGAGCGGGCCCGGGCGGCGCGGGCCGCCGAAGTGGTCGCCCTGTGCGGGGCGGTGGTGGGCGAGCTGCGTGCGGGAGCCCAGCCCGGGCAGGCGCTGACGGCGGCGTTGCGGCGCACCGCCGCGGGCCCCGGCGGGCCGGGGGTGGCGGAGGCCGGGGTGCTGGCCGCCGCGGCGTTCGGCGGGGACGTGCCGGGGGCGCTGCGCCAGGCGGCGAGGGAGCCCGGCGCGGAGGGACTGGCCGGGATGGCCGCCTGCTGGCGGGTCTCGGTGGACGGCGGTGCGGGGCTGGCCGCCGGGCTGGACCGGCTGGAGGGGGCCCTGCGGGCGGAGCGGGACCGGCAGGAGTCGCTGCGGGCCCAGTTGGCGGGGGCGCGCTCGACGGTGCTGGTGCTCGCCCTGCTGCCGCTGGTGGGCCTGCTGATCGGCACCGGGCTGGGGGCGGACCCGCTGCAGGTGCTGCTGCACACCCCGATGGGGTGGGGCTGCCTGCTGGCGGGCGCGCTGCTGGAGGCGCTGGGGCTGCTGTGGTGCCGGCGGATCGTACGGGCGGGGGAGCGGTGATGAGTGGTTTCCTCGTCCACAGGCTGGGGATCGTGCTGTGCCTCGCCGTCGCGGCCCTCTGGGCGGGGTCGGCGGTGGTGTCACGGGTCCGGGAGCGGACGGCCCGGCGCAGGATCACGGCCCTGCTCGGGGTGGAACAGGGCCTTCGCGGGACGGCGTTCGCTTCCGCGGTGCGCGGTGCGGTGGCGGCGTGGGCCGGACCGGCCGGGGCGCTGCTCGCGGGCTGGGTGCTCCTCGGCGGAACGACGGGTGCGGTGGTCGGCGGGCTGGCCGCGCTCGGGGTGCGGCGGTGGCAGGCGAGGGCGCGGCCGGCGGCCGGGGTGGATCCGAGGGAGGCGGAACGTCAGCTGCCGTTCGCCGCAGACCTGTTGGCCGCGTGTCTGGCGGCCGGTGCCGGTCCGGTGGAGGCCGCGGAGGTGGTCGGGGAGTCCCTCGGCGGTCCGGTGGGCGAGCGCCTGGCGCGGGCCGGGGCGGAGATGCGGCTGGGCGGCGAACCGGGCGCCGGGTGGGGGAGGTTGGCGGAGATACCGGGCGCCCGGGCACTCGCGGAATGTCTGGAACGGGCCGCCCGGACGGGGGCGCCCGCAGCGGAACCGGTCTCCCGGCTCGCGACGGGCCTGCGGGAGGACCGGGCCCGGATGGCGGGAGCCAGGGCGCAGCGGGCGGCGGTACTCGTCACCGCGCCGGTGGGGCTGTGTTTCCTCCCCGCTTTTCTCGCGATCGGGGTGGCGCCGGTGGTGATCGGAATGGCCTCGGGACTTCTCTCGAACACCTGACGTCGCATGGACCACAAACATCAACAACGAAAATCCACAGGAGGCTTGCCATGAGGATCATCTGGTTTCGGGTACGGACGGCGCTGCGCGGTCGCGGGAGCGACGCGGGGATGTCCACCTCGGAATACGCCATGGGCACGATCGCGGCCTGCGCATTCGCCGCCGTCCTCTACAAGGTGGTGACGAGTGAAGTCGTCGCGACGGCCCTTCAGTCGACCATCGGGAAGGCGCTCGATGTGCCGTTCTGAGGGGAAGTACGCGGCGGGCCGGGGAAAAGCGGACCGGGGATATGTGACGGCGGAGGCGGCCCTGGTGATCCCGGCGCTGGTGCTGTTCGCGGCGCTGCTGGTGTGGGCGCTGATGGCGGCGGCCGCTCAGATCCGGTGCGTGGACGCGGCCCGGGCCGGTGCCAGGGCGGCGTCCCGGTCGGAGCCGGCCGATGTAGCCGTGGCGGCGGCGCGGGCGGCCGCGCCGCCGGGGGCGCGGGTGGAGCTGGAGCGGGTGGGCGACCTCTGGCGGGTCCGGGTGGCGGCGCCCGCGCCGGGGCCGGGCGGGCTGCCCGTACGGCTCGGGGCGCAGGCGGTGGCCCTGGCGGAGGACAGCGTGGGGCCGCCGCCGTGAGCCGGGACCGGGGCTCGGCCACGGTCTGGGCGGCACTGGTGGCCACGGTGCTGGGGGCGGTGTTCGGCGGGGTGCTGCTGCTAGGCCAGGCCGTCGTGGCCCGGCACAGGGCGGCTTCGGCCGCCGATCTGGCGGCGCTCGCGGCGGCGGCCACCTGGGCCCACGGACCGGAGACCGCGTGCGCCACGGCACTGCGGGTGGCCCGGGCTCAGGGAGCGGCGCTCGCCGGGTGCCGTCTGCACGGCGAGCTCGCCGAGGTGACGGCCCGGGCCGCGGCGGGCCCCTTCACCCCGGCCGTCGCGGCCCGTGCGGGCCCGCCTCGGGCGTCGCCGGACTGACCCGGGCACCAAGGGCCCGGGAGGGGCCTCAGAGGCTGTCAGGGCCCTGGTCAGAGCCGGAGGGCGGGGTCTGTGGGGATTCGGAGAGGAGGCGGGTGAGGAGGCGGATGGCGCCGCGTTTGTGGAGGGGGTCGTTGCCGTTGCCGCACTTGGGGGACTGGATGCAGGAGGGGCAGCCGGCCTCGCACTCGCAAGCCGCGATCGCGTCGCGGGTCGCCGTCAGCCAGGCGGCGGCGGTGTGGAAGGCGCGCTCCGCGAAGCCGGCGCCGCCGGGGTGGCCGTCGTAGACGAAGACCGTGGGGAGGAGGGTGTCGGGATGCAGCGGCACGGACACGCCGCCGATGTCCCAGCGGTCGCAGGTGGCGAACAGCGGGAGCATGCCGATGGAGGCGTGTTCGGCGGCGTGCAGGGCTCCGCCGAGGATCTCCGGGTTGATCCGGGCCTCGTCGAGCTGGTCCTCGGTCACCGTCCACCACACGGCCCGGGTGCGCAGGGTGCGGGGCGGCAGGTCGAGTTTGGCCTCGCCCAGCACCTCGCCGGTGATCAGTTTGCGGCGCAGGTAGGAGACGACCTGGTTGGTGACCTCGACGGAGCCGAAGCAGAGCCGGGCCGAGCCCCACGGGATCTCGGTCTCGGTCTCCAGGATGGAGATGGAGGTGGTGTCGCGGGCGGTGGTGGAGAAGGGCGGGTCGGCCTCCTCCACCAGGGCCGCCGAATCCTCCAGGTCCAGGTGCTTCACGAGATACGTGCGGCCCTGGTGGAGGTGGACGGCCCCGTCGTGGACGGCGGTGTGGGCGGCCGACTCGTCGACCGTGCCCAGCAGCCGGCCGGTGGCGGCCTCGACGATCTGCACCGGGCGGCCGCCGCCGCCCCGGATGTCGGTCAGGTCCGAGGCCCGTTCCCGGCGGGTCCAGTGCCAGGCGGTGGCCCGGCGGCGCAGCAGCTTCGCCGCTTCGAGCTGGGGGAGGAGTTCCTTGGTCGCCGGGCCGAAGAGGTCCAGGTCGGAGTCCGTCAGCGGCAGCTCGGCCGCCGCCGCGCACAGGTGGGGGGCGAGGACGTACGGGTTGTCGGGGTCGAGGACGGTGGCTTCCACCGGCTGGCGGAACAGCGCCTCGGGGTGGTGGACGAGGTAGGTGTCCAGCGGGTCGTCGCGGGCGATCAGCACGGCCAGGGCGCCCTGGCCGGCGCGCCCGGCGCGGCCGGCCTGCTGCCACAGGGAGGCCCTCGTGCCCGGATACCCGGCGATCAGTACGGCGTCCAGCCCGGAGACGTCCACGCCCAGCTCCAGGGCGGTCGTGGCCGCCAGCCCCAGCAGCTCGCCGGAGTGCAGGGCCCGCTCCAGGGCCCGGCGCTCCTCGGGCAGGTATCCGCCCCGGTAGGCCGCGACCCGCCG
Source organism: Streptomyces sp. MB09-01 (assembly GCF_033794505.1). Classification (NCBI taxonomy): domain Bacteria; kingdom Bacillati; phylum Actinomycetota; class Actinomycetes; order Kitasatosporales; family Streptomycetaceae; genus Streptomyces; species Streptomyces sp. MB09-01. The sequence continues at coordinate 5,234 of NZ_JARAYQ010000171.1, forward strand.
GGCCAGGGAGCGGTCCACCCCGGCAAGCCGCTCCTGGGCGATCACCGAGATCAGCTCGGCGCCGCGCCGGGAGCGGACGAAGGCGACCGTGCGGACCCCCTGGACGACCAGGTCGGTCAGGAGGTCGGCGGTCTCGGCGGTGGCCGTACGGCGTACGGGGGCACCCTTCTCGCCCCGCAGCTCGGTGAGGAGCGGCGGCTCCCACAGGGCGAAGACGACCTCGCCGCGCGGGGAGGCGTCGTCGGTGATCTCGATCACCCGTACGCCGGTCAGCCGGGACGCGGCGGCCGCGGGATCGCTGGCCGTCGCGGAGGCCAGCAGGAAGACCGGTTCGGAGCCGTAGCGGGAGCACAGCCGCCGCAGCCGGCGCAGGACCTGTGCCACGTGGGAGCCGAATACCCCGCGGTAGGTGTGGCACTCGTCGATCACGACGTAGCGCAGGGCCCGCAGGAAGGAGGACCAGCGCGGGTGGGCCGGGAGGATCCCGCGGTGCAGCATGTCGGGGTTGGTCAGGACGTAGTTCGCGTACTGGCGCACCCACTCGCGTTCTTCGACCGGCGTGTCGCCGTCGTAGACGGCGGGACGGACGGCGTTGCCCAGCGGGGCGGCCAGTTCCCGTACGGCGCGCCGCTGATCGGCCGCCAGGGCCTTGGTGGGGGCCAGGTACAGGGCGGTGGCGCCCCTGCCGTTCGGGGCTTCGGCGCCGTCCGCGAGGGCGGAGAGCACGGGCGCGAGGTAGGCCAGGGACTTGCCCGAGGCGGTGCCGGTGGCGACGACCACGGATTCGCCGTCCAGGGCGAGCTCGGCCGCCGCGGCCTGGTGTTCCCACGGATGGTCGATGCCGGCGGCCTGAATCGCGGCTACGACATCCGTTCGGATGCGATCGGGCCAGACTGCATGACGGCCCGCCCGAGGGGGCAAGTGCTCCGTATGGGTGATGCGCGCAGCTCGGGAAGGCCCCCGTGACAGGCGGTCCAGGACCGTGCCGGGAGTGGGTCTTGGGTCCACGGGTGGCTTGGGCCGTCCGGAACCGTGAGTATTGGCCATTGGAACCGAGTGTGTCACCGGCGTGCGGGACAATGGTCCGAAGGCGTCGTGCGCGCCTGCCGGTAAGTGATTGAATGCCATCGCGGCAGCCAATCCCTCGCCCACCTTCGGGTGGGGAGGCCCCTAGGGGGCGCCGCTCGATAGCAAGGTGCTGGAGGATCCGTGGACCTGTCCCTGTCGACTCGCACTGTCGGCGACCGTACGGTCGTGGAGGTCGGTGGCGAGATTGATGTGTATACCGCGCCCAAGCTGCGCGAGCAGTTGGTCGAGTTGGTGAACGACGGCAGCTACCACCTGGTTGTCGACATGGAGCGAGTGGACTTCCTCGACTCCACCGGACTTGGTGTGCTCGTGGGAGGTCTCAAGCGCGTCCGTGCGCACGAGGGTTCGCTGCGCCTGGTGTGCAACCAGGAGCGCATCCTGAAGATCTTCCGCATCACCGGTCTCACCAAGGTGTTCCCGATCCACACCACGGTGGAAGACGCCGTCAACGCCACCGACTGACGGCTCCAGACGGCCCCCGGCAGCCTTCGGGCGGCCGGGAGCCGGCAAGGAGAGCGGGGGTACCGGGCCATGGATGGCCCGGGCCCCTGTCAAGGCACGCCCGTAGTCCGAGGGGGACGCGCATGGCCACCGTTGAACTGCGCTTCAGCGCCCAGCCCGAACACGTCCGGACGGCCCGCCTCGTCGCGGCCGCCGTGGCGCGCCGGGCCGGTGTCGAGGAAGCCGTCCTCGACGAGGTCCGCCTCGCCGTGGGCGAGGCCTGCTCGCGTGCCGTCGGACTCCATCGCAGCAACGGGCTGACCGCGCCCGTCCGGGTGGTCCTGACCGAGGAGGACAAGACGTTCTCCATCGAGGTCGGCGACGAGGTTCCGGGGCCGGCCGGCGGTGCCGAGGCCGTGCCGGGCCTCGAGGCCGCCCTGGACCCCGATGCCGACACCGAGGACGAGATGGGGCTCGCCGTGATCAGCGGGCTCGTCGACGACGTCGAGGTGACCAGCGGGGAATCGGGCGGGACCATCCGGATGAGCTGGCCCGTCTCCGGGTCCTCCGACCTTCCCTGAGATCCACCGGGCGCCCCGCCCTTCATATCTTCCGATCTTTATCAAGGCCCTGCTGAGCAGGGCCTTTTTCATTTCCCTAGATCGATGACCGGGCGTCAATGCCTTTGCCCCATTACTACTTTCGAGGGTAATGGAGTGACGCGATCTATTGCTGAGGAGCAAGAGCACGCCAATTGCGTTTCCTGCGCACTGTTTTGATCGGGGCGCGCTCCCTACAATCCGTCCACATCTTGAGCTCATCACGTCAAGGAGGACGAATGACGGGGCTCTTCACCCCTATCGCGCCGGATCGCATCACAGATCTGGCATCCGCAGTACTCACCGATGACAATCGGCTCATCGTGATCGTCATTGCGGCCGTGGCACTCGCCGCCCTCGTCGTCGCGCAGATCCTGGTCCGCCAGGTCCTCGCCGCCGACGAGGGAACCGACAGCATGAAGAAGATCGCCGCGGCCGTCCAGGAAGGCGCCAACGCCTACCTCGGCCGGCAGCTGCGCACCCTCGCCGTCTTCGCCGTCGTGGTCTTCTTCCTGCTCTTCCTGCTCCCGGCAGACGACTGGACGCAGCGGGCGGGACGTTCCGCCTTCTTCCTCGTGGGCGCCCTCTTCTCGGCGGCCACCGGCTACATCGGCATGCGTCTCGCGGTCCGCGCCAACGTCCGCGTCGCCGCCGCCGCACGCGAAGCCACCCCCGCCGAGGGAGAGCCCGCCAAGGACCTGACCGAGGTCTCCCACAAGGCGATGAAGATCGCCTTCCGCACGGGCGGCGTGGTCGGCATGTTCACCGTCGGCCTCGGCCTCCTCGGCGCCTCCTGCGTCGTGCTGGTCTACGCCGCCGACGCCCCCAAGGTCCTGGAGGGCTTCGGCCTCGGCGCCGCCCTGATCGCGATGTTCATGCGCGTGGGCGGCGGCATCTTCACCAAGGCCGCCGACGTCGGCGCCGACCTGGTCGGCAAGGTCGAGCAGGGCATTCCGGAGGACGACCCGCGCAATGCCGCGACCATCGCCGACAACGTGGGCGACAACGTCGGAGACTGCGCCGGAATGGCGGCCGACCTCTTCGAGTCCTACGCCGTCACCCTGGTGGCCGCACTCATCCTCGGCAAGGCCGCCTTCGGCGACCTGGGCCTCGCCTTCCCGCTGATCGTTCCCGCGATCGGCGTCATCACCGCGATGATCGGCATCTTCGCGGTCTCCCCGCGACGCACCGACCGCAGCGGCATGACCGCCATCAACCGCGGCTTCTTCATCTCCGCCGTGATCTCCCTGGTGCTGGTCGCGATCGCCGTCTACGCCTACCTGCCGGCCACCTACAAGGAGCTCGTCGGCGTCGAGGACCCGGCGATCTCCAACCACTCCGGCGACCCGCGGATCCTGGCGGTCGTCGCCGTCGCCATCGGCATCGTGCTGGCGGCCCTGATCCAGCAGCTGACCGGCTACTTCACCGAGACCAACCGCCGTCCCGTCCGGGACATCGGCAAGTCCTCCCTGACCGGCGCGGCCACCGTCGTCCTCGCCGGCATCTCGGTCGGCCTGGAGTCCGCCGTCTACACGGCGCTGCTCATCGGTCTCGGCGTCTACGGCGCGTTCCTGCTCGGCGGTACGTCGATCATGCTCGCGCTCTTCGCGGTGGCCCTGGCCGGCACCGGCCTGCTCACCACCGTCGGCGTCATCGTCGCCATGGACACCTTCGGGCCCGTCTCCGACAACGCCCAGGGCATCGCGGAGATGTCCGGCGACGTCGAGGGAGCCGGTGCGCAGGTCCTGACCGACCTCGACGCCGTGGGCAACACCACCAAGGCCATCACCAAGGGCATCGCGATCGCCACGGCCGTGCTCGCCGCGGCCGCGCTCTTCGGCTCGTACAACGACGCGATCGCCACCGCGGTCAGGGAAGTCGGTGCCAAGGCCGGGGAGATGAACCTCAGCCTGGACATCGCACAGCCCAACAACCTGGTCGGGCTGATCCTGGGCGCGGCGGTCGTGTTCCTGTTCTCCGGCCTCGCCATCAACGCGGTCTCCCGCTCCGCGGGCGCCGTGGTCTACGAGGTGCGCCGCCAGTTCCGCGAGCACCCCGGGATCATGGACTACACCGAGAAGCCCGAGTACGGGCGCGTCGTCGACATCTGCACCAAGGACGCGCTGCGCGAGCTCGCCACGCCCGGCCTGCTCGCCGTCCTCACCCCGATCGCCGTCGGCTTCTCCCTCGGCGTGGGCGCGCTCGGCTCCTTCCTCGCCGGCGCAATCGGCACGGGCACGCTGATGGCGGTCTTCCTCGCCAACTCCGGTGGCGCGTGGGACAACGCGAAGAAGCTCGTCGAGGACGGTCATCACGGCGGCAAGGGCAGCGAGGCCCACGCCGCGGTCGTCATCGGCGACACGGTCGGCGACCCGTTCAAGGACACCGCCGGTCCGGCGATCAACCCGCTGCTCAAGGTCATGAACCTGGTGGCGCTGCTGATCGCCCCCGCCGTCGTGCAGTTCAGCTACGGCCCGGACACCAACCCGACGGTGCGGGCGATCGTCGCGGTCCTCGCGATCGCCGTCATCGTCGGCGCGGTGTACGTCTCCAAGCGCCGCGGCATCGCCGTCGGCGACGAGACCGAGGGCGGAGCCGCCGAGCGGGTGGCCCAGCCGGCCGACCCCGCGACGGTCTCCTGACCCGAGGTCCCGGCAGCAGGACGGGCAGGGCCGGGCAGGGCCGGCCGTACGCCCGAAGGGCGGACAGGCAGCGCGGACTGACGCGTCGTCTGTCCGCCTTTGTGCGTGCCCGGATGGGAGGCGTGTATCTTCCGGGCCGAGAGCCTTCGAAGGGACCAATCCGGTGAACAAGAAGCTTGCGACCGCGTTGTCGGGCGGTGCGGTGCTGATGCTCGTCCTGTCCGGCTGCGGCGGGGACGACGGCGACGAGAAGGCCAATGCGTGGGCCAAGAAGGTCTGCGACCAATGGCAGCCCGAACTCAAGAAGATCGAGACCGCCAACGCCGACATCAAGCGTGTGGCGACGGAGAGCAGTAAGCCCGACGAGGTGAAGCAGACGGACTCGGCTGCGTTCGCGGCCATGTCGGAGTCGTACAAGACCATGGGGGCCGCCCTGCAGTCGGCGGGAGTTCCCCCGGTCAAGGACGGCGCGGCGACGCAAGAGGCGGCCACCAAGGGCTTCGAGGCGACGGCCAAGGGCTACGCCGACCTGAAGGCGAAGATGGACGCACTCGACCCGCAGGACCAGACGAAGTTCGCCGACGGCCTCAAGGAGGTCGCGGGCGGCCTCCAGGAGGCGACGAAGGGCGGTCAGGACGCGCTCGCCACGCTGAACGCGGGAGGTCTGGACAAGGTGATCAACGCCCAGAAGGGCTGCCAGGTCGCGGCGACGTCGGCCTCGCCCAAGTAGGGCGGCCAAGTAGGGCGGCCGATCGGACGTCCGGTCAGGACGTCCGGTCAGGGCGGCCGGGGTCCTGGAAGGGGTCGCGGCCGCCCTTTCGTACGTACGGGCCCGGGCTGATCGGCAGGACGGGCCCCAGCGGACACAATGGACGCGTGAGTAACACCAGCCTTCCCACGTCCGACCACGCCGCCGAACTCCGCAGCGCCCTGCTGGCCGCCGGCTTCACCGCCGACGGGCTGCTCGACCTGCTCGGCGCCCCCGCCTACGCCGCCTTGGCCCGCAGCGAGACGGTCCCGGCCCTGCGTGCCACCCGCGGCCGCGCTGACGGCCCGCTCGCGAGCCTGGTCCGGCTGTTCCTCCTCCAGCAGCCAGAGGCGTACGTGCACGCCGCGGAGGCGCTGCCCGTCGACGTGGCCCTGGCCGACGGCTGGCTGCGGACGGAGGGCGACGAGGTGCACGCCACCGTCGACGTGCGTCCGTACGGCGGCCCGGACGGCGAGGACTGGTTCATCGTGTCGGACCTCGGCTGCGCCGTCGGCGGGGCCGGCGGGATCGGCAGCCGCGAGGAGGGCGTGGTCCTCGGCGTCGGCGGCGCCTCCACCACCCTGGCCGGGATCACCGTCCGCACCCCGGTCGGCTCCGCCCTCGACGTCGGCACCGGATCGGGCATCCAGGCGCTGCACGCCTCCCGGCACGCCACCCGGGTCACCGCCACCGACGTCAACCCCCGGGCCCTGGACTTCACCCGTCTGACGCTGGCCCTGTCCGGCGCCCCGGAGGCCGAGCTGCTCACCGGGTCCCTCTTCGAACCGGTGGGCGAGGAGACGTACGACCTGATCGTGTCGAACCCGCCGTTCGTGATCTCCCCCGGCGCCCGGCTGACGTACCGGGACGGCGGCATGGGCGGGGACGACCTGTGCCGGACCCTGGTGCAGGAGGCCGGAGCGCGGCTCAACCCGGGCGGGTACGCGCAGTTCCTCGGCAACTGGCAGCACGTCGAGGGCGAGGACTGGCGCGACCGGCTGCGCTCCTGGGTGCCGCGCGGCTGCGACGCCTGGATCGTGCAGCGTGACGTGCAGGACGTGACGCAGTACGCGGAGCTGTGGCTGCGCGACGCGGGCGACCACCGGACCGACCCCGAGGAGTACGCGCGGCGGTACGAGGACTGGCTGGACGAGTTCGAGGCCCGCAAGACCAGGTCCGTCGGCTTCGGCTGGATCACCTTGCGCCGGTCGGACGCCGCCGAGCCCTCGATCGTGGTCGAGGAGTGGCCGCACACGGTGGAGCAGCCGCTCGGCGAGGCGGTGCTCGCCCACTTCGCCCGCCAGGACTACCTGCGGGAGCACGACGACGCCGCCCTGCTGGAGGCCTACTTCGTACTGGCCGAGGAAGTCGTGCAGGAGCAGGTCGGCGCGCCCGGCGCGGAGGACCCGGAGCACGTCGTGCTCCGGCAGAACCGCGGGATGCGGCGCGCCACCAAGGTCGACACGGTCGGCGCGGGCTTCGCCGGAGTGTGTGACGGCTCACTGACCGCCGGCCGGATCCTGGACGCGATCGCGCAGCTGGTGCAGGAGGACCCGGTGGTGCTGCGGGACCGGACTCCGGAGGCGATCCGGTTGCTGGTCGAGCAGGGCTTCCTGGAGCCGGCGCAGCGCCCCGCGCAGTAGCGGCACCGGGATGTAACCCGGGGTTCGCCCGGTGTACCCCCGGGGCTGGCAGTCTCCTGCGCAGCGGGTTCCGGGGGGAAACCCGAGGGTGGCCCGGGGGTAAGGGGAGCAGCGTGGAAAACGGTCCGGCGATCTTCGCGGCGGCCGTGTTCCTGCTGTTCGGGGCCGCTCTGCCGGCCTGGACGGGGGCGCGCGCCCTGCACCGCGAGCCGGTGGCCGAGGGCGTGCGCCCTGTCGTGGCCGTACCACTGCTCCTGCTCGTCGGCGGAGGCTCGCCGGCCCTCGGCGCGTGGGGCCTCGCCCGGCTCTGACTCCGGAGTGCGAGGGTCCCGTACGAGGCCCCGGTCCGGCTCTGATCCGGCCGCGAAAGCAGAGGTGGGACGGGGTGCGGGAGCGGGGCCAGACGGCCCCGCGGCCACCCTGCCCGGTGATCGGGAACGCTCCGGCGCGGCATCCGGGCGGCAGAAACGGCACTTGTCGGGTTACCGTTCGAGTGGCCGTTGCGGGCTTCTGCCGTTTGACACGGGGGCGGGTTGTACCGTCACACTCCGCAGCGTCGCCGTACTGCGACCGAGTGCCGACCGGAGAGAAGAGCCAAGTTGTCCCCGACTAGCGAGACCGCAAAGGGCGGCCGCCGACTCGTCATCGTCGAGTCCCCAGCCAAGGCGAAGACGATCAAGGGCTACCTCGGCCCGGGATACGTCGTCGAGGCGAGCGTCGGGCACATCCGCGACCTCCCGAACGGCGCGGCCGAGGTTCCCGACAAGTACACCGGCGAGGTCCGCCGTCTCGGCGTGGACGTCGAGCACGACTTCGCGCCCATCTACGTCGTCAACGCCGACAAGAAGGCCCAGGTCAGGAAGCTCAAGGAGCTGCTGGCCGAGTCCGACGAACTCTTCCTCGCCACCGATGAGGACCGCGAGGGCGAAGCCATCGCGTGGCACCTGCAGGAAGTCCTCAAGCCCAAGGTCCCCGTCCACCGGATGGTCTTCCACGAGATCACCAAGGACGCGATCCGCGACGCCGTCGCCAACCCGCGCGAGCTGAACCAGCGCATGGTCGACGCCCAGGAGACCCGGCGCATCCTCGACCGCCTCTACGGCTACGAGGTCTCGCCGGTCCTGTGGAAGAAGGTCATGCCGCGGCTGTCGGCCGGGCGCGTCCAGTCCGTGGCCACCCGCCTCGTCGTCGAGCGGGAGCGCGAGCGCATCGCCTTCCGCTCCGCCGAGTACTGGGACCTGACCGGAACCTTCTCCACCGGCCGTGCCGGTGACGCGTCCGACCCCTCGACGCTGGTCGCCCGCCTGAACACGGTGGACGGAAAGCGCGTGGCGCAGGGCCGCGACTTCGGCTCGAACGGGCAGCTCAAGAGCGAGGTGCTGCACCTCGACGAGGCGAACGCCCGGGCGCTCGCCGCCGCGCTGGCGGACACCTCGTTCGCCGTCCGGTCGGTCGAGTCCAAGCCGTACCGCCGCTCCCCGTACGCCCCCTTCCGTACGACGACGCTCCAGCAGGAGGCCTCGCGCAAGCTGGGCTTCGGTGCGAAGGCGACGATGCAGGTGGCGCAGAAGCTGTACGAGAACGGCTTCATCACCTACATGCGTACCGACTCCACCACGCTCTCCGACACCGCGGTGTCGGCGGCGCGGGCGCAGGTCACGCAGCTGTACGGGGCCGACTACCTGCCGGAGAAGCCGCGCGTCTACGCCGGCAAGGTCAAGAACGCGCAGGAGGCGCACGAGGCGATCCGTCCTTCGGGTGATCGTTTCCGCACGCCGGCCGAGACCGGTCTGACCGGCGACCAGTTCCGCCTGTACGAGCTGATCTGGAAGCGGACCGTCGCCTCCCAGATGAAGGACGCGGTCGGCAACAGCGTCACCGTGAAGATCGGCGGCCGCGCCTCGGACGGGCGTGACGCCGAGTTCACCGCCTCCGGCAAGACGATCACCTTCCACGGCTTCATGAAGGCGTACGTCGAGGGCGCGGACGACCCGAACGCCGAGCTCGACGACCGCGAGAAGCGGCTTCCGCAGGTCGCGGAGGGCGACGCGCTCGCCGCCGAGGAGATCACGGCGGACGGGCACTCGACCAAGCCGCCGGCCCGCTACACCGAGGCCTCGCTGGTCAAGGAGCTCGAAGAGCGCGAGATCGGCCGCCCGTCGACGTACGCGTCGATCATCGGCACGATCCTCGACCGCGGCTACGTCTTCAAGAAGGGCACGGCGCTCGTGCCGTCCTTCCTGTCGTTCGCCGTGGTGAACCTGCTGGAGACGCACTTCGGCCGGCTCGTCGACTACGACTTCACCGCGAAGATGGAGGACGACCTCGACCGCATCGCGCGGGGCGAGGCCCAGTCCGTGCCGTGGCTGAAGCGGTTCTACTTCGGCTCGGAGGACGCGACCGAGGTCGTGCCGGCCGACGGTGACGCGCTCGGCGGTCTGAAGGAGCTGGTCACGGACCTGGGCGCGATCGACGCCCGGGAGATCTCCTCCTTCCCGGTCGGCGAGGGCATCGTGCTGCGGGTCGGCCGCTACGGGCCGTACGTGGAGCGGGGCGAGAAGGACGCGGAGGGCCACCAGCGGGCCGACGTACCGGACGACATGGCTCCGGACGAGCTGACGGTCGAGTACGCGGAGGAGCTGTTCGCGAAGCCGAGCGGCGAGTTCGAGCTCGGCAAGGACCCGGTCAGCGGGAACGAGATCGTCGCCAAGGACGGCCGCTACGGCCCGTACGTGACGGAGATCCTCCCCGAGGGCACGCCGAAGACGGGCAAGAACGCGGTCAAGCCGCGCACGGCCTCGCTCTTCAAGTCGATGTCCCTGGACACGGTGACCCTGGACGACGCGCTGAAGCTGATGTCGCTGCCGCGCGTGGTCGGCGCGGACGCGGAGGGCGTGGAGATCACGGCCCAGAACGGCCGCTACGGCCCGTACCTGAAGAAGGGCACGGACTCGCGGTCCCTGGAGACCGAGGACCAGCTCTTCTCGATCACGCTGGACGAGGCGCTCGCGATCTACGCGCAGCCGAAGCAGCGGGGCCGCGCCGCGGCCAAGCCGCCGCTGAAGGAACTGGGCACGGACCCGGTGAGCGAGAAGCCGGTGGTCGTCAAGGACGGCCGCTTCGGGCCGTACGTGACGGACGGCGAGACGAACGCGACGCTGCGGCGGGACGACGACGTCGAGACCATCACGCCGGAGCGGGGCTACGAGCTGCTCGCGGAGAAGCGCGCGAAGGGCCCGGCCAAGAAGGTGGCGAAGAAGGCCCCCGCCAAGAAGGCCCCGGCGAAGAAGGCGACGGCGACGAAGGCCGCCGCCGCGAAGAAGACGACGGCCAAGAAGACCACCACGGCCGCGAAGAAGACCACGGCCAAGAAGACGGTGGCGAAGAAGACGGCCGCCGCCCCATCGGACGAGTAGCCTCCGGCCTCCGGCCTCGGGCCGACTCGGCAGGGCCCCGCGCGACAGCGCACGGGGCCCTGTCCGGTTCCGTGCCGGGGATGCAGGAACCGGACTGGTTCCGGCCCGCCGTCGGCCGATCCGGCACCTCCCGGCCGGGTCCGGGGCGGGGCGGAGCCCGGAAGGTGGGTCCGGGGTCACACCGTGCCTCGTCCACAGGCTTCCGCACCCGCCAAGCGCAGCGGATAGGCTGGGCGGATGACGCGAGCCGAGCAGCCAACGGTCGTGACCGCCCCGGCGAACCCCACCTACGACGAAGCCCTAGCCGCGGATTCCCGCGAGCGTGCGGTGCGCGCACTGCTGCGCACCCCCAGGCTGCGCCGGCTGTGGAGCGCCCAGCTGGTGAGCGGCATCGGAGATGCCCTCGCCCTGCTGGTGCTGGTGCTGCTGGCCCTTCAGGCCGCGGCCTCGGAAGGGGCCTTCGGCGGCGGGTACCGCGGTGCGGCCCTTGCCGTCGCCGCCGTCTTCGGGGTCAGGATCCTCGCCACCCTGCTCTTCGGCGCGGTCCTCCTCGGGCCGCTCGCCGGGCTCGTCGGCTCGGGCGGCAAGCTGGACCGCCGCTGGACGATGATCGGGGCCGACGGGGTCCGCCTCGGGCTCTTCGTCGTCGCCCCGCTCTGGCTCGACTGGATCCCGGCCCACGCACTCACCGCGCTGCTGGCCACCGTGTTCGTCGCCGGCGCCGCCGAGCGGCTGTGGACCCTGGCCAAGGAGAGCGCGGCGCCCGCCCTGCTGCCCGCGCCGCCGCCGGAGGGGGCGACCGTACGGCCCCTCCCGGACCACCTGGACGCGCTGCGCCGGCTGACCCTGCGCACGGCCTTCGCGGCGCTCCCCATCGCGGCCGCCGCGCTGCTCGCCGCGACCCTGGTCGGCAAGGCGCTCGGCCTCGGCGTGGACTGGTTCGCCGCCAACCAGGCCGCCCTCGGCTCGTACGTGGCCTCCGGCCTCTTCGCCGCGTCGGTCTCGCTGCTGCTCCCGCTGGTGCTGCCCACCGGCGCGACCCCGCGCCCGCGCTCCCCGCTGGAGGGCCTGCGCGCCCCCAAGACGGGCGACCGGCCCGACAAGGGCCGTACGGGCGCGATCCCCCTGCTGGTCCTGAGCTGCGCCGCGGTCGCCGGAGCGGTGTCCTGCGCCGTCGCCGTGGCCGTCCTGCACGCCTTCGACCTGGGCGGCGGCCCGGCCGCCTTCGCGCTGTTCGTGCTCGCGCTGGTCGGCGGCACCGCCGCCGGCATCCGCGCGACCCAGGCCGGCAAGGTGCTGCCCGGACTGTCCCGGCGCCGGCTGCTGGCCCTCGCCATAGCGGTGACCGGGCTGGCGCTGCTGCTGACCGGCCTCGTCCCGGACACGGCGACCGTGCTGTTCCTCTCGCTGCTCGCCGGCATCTCCGCGGGCGTCGCCGCCAACTCCGGGCACACGCTGCTGGACCAGGAGACCGAGGAGTTCCGCCGGGCCCGGGTCACCGAGCACCTCCAGGCGGTCGTGCGGGTGGCCGTGGCCATCGGCGCGGTCGTCGCCCCGGTCCTGGCCGCGGTGATCGGCCCGCACCGGCTGACCGGCGCCGAGGTGGTCTTCGCGCACGGCGGCGCCGCGTTCACCCTGATGCTCGTCGGCGCCCTGCTGCTGCCGGTCGCCGTCGTGGTGCTCACCAAGGCCGACGACCGCAGCGGCGTACCCCTGCGGCGCGACCTGCGCGAGGCGCTGCGCGGCGGGGAACCGGTGCAGGCCGCGTCTGCCACCGGATTCTTCATCGCCCTGGAGGGCGGCGACGGAGCCGGCAAGTCCACCCAGGTCGAGGCACTGGCCTCCTGGATACGGGGCAAGGGCCACGAGGTCGTCGTGACCCGCGAGCCGGGGGCGACCCCCGTGGGCAAGCGGCTGCGCTCGATCCTGCTCGACGTGTCCTCCGCCGGACTCTCGAACCGCGCCGAGGCGCTGCTGTACGCCGCCGACCGGGCGGAACACGTGGACACCGTGGTGCGCCCGGCCCTGGAGCGCGGCGCGGTCGTCATCTCGGACCGCTACATCGACTCCTCGGTGGCCTACCAGGGCGCCGGCCGCGACCTCTCCCCGACGGAGATCGCCCGGATCTCGCGCTGGGCGACCGACGGGCTCGTACCCAACCTGACCGTGCTGCTCGACGTGTCGCCGGAGGCGGCGCGCGAGCGGTTCACGGAGGCGCCGGACCGGCTGGAGTCGGAGCCGGCGGAGTTCCACCAGCGGGTGCGGTCCGGATTCCTGACGCTCGCCGCGTCCGACCCCGGGCGCTACCTCGTGGTCGACGCGGGCCAGGACCCGGACTCGGTGACCACCGTCGTACGGCACCGCCTGGACCGGATGCTCCCGCTCTCCGAGGCCGAGGTGGCCGCCCAGGTGGAGGCCCGCCGCCTCGCCGAGGAGGAGGCACGGCGCAAGGCCGAGGAAGAGGCGGCCCGCAAGGCGGAGGAAGCGCGGCTCCGGGCCGAGGAAGAGGCCCGGCTGGCCCGCGAGGCCGAGGAGGCGCGGATCAAGGCCGAGGCGGAGGCCGCGCGCCTGGCCGCCGAGGAGCGCCGGCGCGCCGAGGAGGAGGCCCGGGCCAGGGCCGAGGCCGAGCGGCTGCGCGCGGAGGCCGAGGAGAAGGCGCGTGCGGCGGAGGCCGAGCGACTGCGCCGGCAGGCCGAGGAGGAGGCCCGGCTGCGGGCCGAGGCCGAGGAGCGGCGGCTGGAGAAGCAGCGGCGGGCCGAGGAGGCCCTGCTGAAGGCCGAGGAGGCGCGCCGTCTGGTGGAGGCCGCGTCGGCCGAGGCGGCCGCGAAGGCTGCGGCCGCTGCTGCCGCGGCGGAGGCCGCTGCGGCTTCGGCAGCAGCTCCGGCCCCGGCGGCTCCCGCGGCTGTTCCGGCGCCCGCCCCGGCC
>NZ_JARAYQ010000172.1:0-18640 GCF_033794505.1 Streptomyces sp. MB09-01
ACCTGCCCACATGACCCCGTGCTCCGCCGGGCTGCTCGGTGCAGAGCAGTTCAGCCCTGCCCGGCCTCGACACGGCGAGCGCGAGGCCCTGCTGCGGCGCGTGCGCGAGTACGAGCAGGCCGCCACCGAACAGGTCGACAAACTCCGAGCTCAGCCGGCCCACGCCGAATCGCTCCGTACGCGCCTGCACCACGCCTCACCTGCCGGGTCCTGACCCGCGATGACCCGCCACCCCGCTCGCTGTCTGGCCTCGCCCCTGCTGGTGAGGGGGCGCGATCCTCGCGATCGCGGGCGCTGTCTTCTACACGATGCCCGCCGAGCGGCCCGAGCTCTACGCGGCCGCCGCACTCGTGCTCGCAGCCATCGCTGCACGGTGTTGCGCCTTACGCCAGGACTGATAACAGCCTGACACCGCTGTGATCTTGCGGAGGCGCCGGGGCAGACAGCCTGCCCTCCGGTGGATACGGTGTAAAGAACGCGTCAAGAGCTGGCGCGCGGTGTGCCGGGAAGTCTGGTCGGCGTCCTGGGGGCAGTGTGCCCTCTCGTCGTCGACATACCGGAGGCCACTGCCATGTCCGGCACCCGCTCCCCTTTCCTCGGACTGCTGCCCTTGCCAGAACGGCAGGCGATCACCCGCGCCCTGCGCACCGAGACCGTCGGCGGCCTGGTCCTCCTCGGTGCGGCCGTCCTCGCGCTGATCTGGGCCAACAGCCCGTGGAGCGCGGCATACGCGTCCGTGCGAGACTTCCACTTCGGGATACCGGCCCTCGGCCTGGATCTGTCGGTGGGGCACTGGACGGCGGACGGGCTGCTGGCCGTGTTCTTCCTCGTGGCCGGGATCGAGCTGAAGCGCGAGCTGGTCGTCGGTGAGCTGCGTACCCCGGCCACAGCCGCGCTGCCGGTCATCGCCGCGTTGTGTGGGATGGCCGTACCTGCCGCCCTCTACCTGGCCACCACCACGGCGGGCGGCGGCAGCAGTGCGGGCTGGGCGGTCCCGATGGCCACGGACATCGCGTTCGCCCTGGCGGTCCTGGCGGTACTGTCCACACACCTGCCGGCCGCGCTGCGCGCCTTCCTCCTCACCCTCGCCGTCGTCGACGACCTGGGCGCGATCCTGATCATCGCGGTGTTCTTCACCTCCGAGCTGAACCTGTGGGCGCTCGCCGGAGCCGCCGGGGGCCTGGTGCTCTTCTACCTGCTGCAGCGGCTGCGGGTGCGCGGCTGGTGGTGGTACGTGCCCCTCGGGGTAGCGACCTGGGCACTGATGTACAACGGCGGCGTCCACGCCACCGTCGCCGGCGTCGCCATGGGCCTGATCCTGCGCACCGCCCGCGACGTAGGCGAGGACGTCTCGCCCGCTTCGCGGGTCTCGCACCTGGCCCACCCGCTCTCCGCCGGTATCGCGGTGCCGCTGTTCGCGCTGTTCGCTGCCGGGGTGAGCATCTCCGGCCCCGCCCTGGGCGCGGTGTTCACCAGCCACGAGCCCCTCGGTGTGGTGATCGGCCTGGTCGTCGGCAAGACGGTGGGCATCTTCGCCGGAACCTACCTGGCCGCCCGCTTCACCCGCGCCCAGCTCAACCCCGACCTCGCCTGGGCCGATGTCCTGGGCCTGTCCGTACTGGCCGGGATCGGCTTCACCGTCGCCCTCCTCATCGGGGAACTCGCCTTCCCCGGCGGCCAGACCGGCGAGCACGTCAAGGCCGCTGTGCTCGTCGCCTCGCTGATCGCCGCGGTCCTTGCAGCCGTCCTGCTGCGTCGGCGCAACACCGTCTACCGGAGGCTGTACGAGGCGGAGAACACTGACGCCGACAACGACGGCATCCCCGATGTCTACCAGCACGACACGGCTGCCGAGGGCACCACTGCCCGTTCTGGCCCAGTAGCCGACAGCTTGCTCACCCTGCTGCCCGCCGGACTGGCGATGGCCGTTAGCTCGCCTGCGCGCTCGGCTAACACTGGTGCGCGCCCGAGGTGGGACATCCTCGCCATCTACGCGGCAGCCCCCCATTCCCGGACTGGACGGACGTGGCGGTACCGTCGCTGATCTTGCCGCTGAGGCAGCGGTCCATGGGCTGCGAGCGTCCGTCCAAGCAGCTGCAGACCGCCGTACCCGACCACGCCGCCACCCTCGGGAAGGACTGAACCGCGGTAGGCGCCGTGGTGTCTACTCCCGGATTTCCAGGACCTCGGTCAACGGGCGGCGGGGCGTGTCGGGGCCTGCGGGGCCGTAGCCGAGGCGGAAGACCATTTGCACGTGTCCCATGGCCGCGACCGGGTCGCGAACCGTCCAGCGCAACTCCGGCCATTCCAGGGGATGGGACGTCATCGAGGTGGCGAGGCCGTCGGCAGTGGCCTGCAGAAGGACCCGCTCCATCGCCTGGCCTGCACGCAGCCAGTCGGCTCTCGTGTCCCCCGGGGTGCTCAGCAGAGCCAGTTGCGGCCGCTTCTCGAACACGGCCCAGCCGCGATCCGGTATCGGGTTGGCCCAGCCGAAGTCACGTACGGGCGTGCGGCCGCCAGAAGCCTTCGGTCCGAACGCGGCGGCGGGAATGCCGTCACTACGCGTGCCCGAAGCGTCCTGCGTGGGGGAGGCCCAGGCCGCGGTTTCCGCCCGGGCGAGTGGATCGATCTCCTCGCGGTGTTCTGCGTCCCGTACCAGCCCGAGCACGGTGTCGATGTGCCAGGTGTCCGGGACGGTGAGGCGGCAGCCTTCCAAGTGGGCGGCGGCCCACAGACCGTCGAGCAGTGCGGTCGGCACCGGCTCCTCGCTGAAGGGGTACCGGCTGGTGTGCCGACGCCGGACGGCGTCGTGCAGGGAGGCGAGCTCGCGGTCCGCGCCCGCAGTTTCGTCGATGGTCACGGTGGCGAACAGCCATGGTTCGTCGTCGTCGGGCAAGAGCTGGATGCGGACCGGGAGACCGATCCAGGCCGCGGACACGCGCAGGTTGAACAGCGCCGCGGCGCAACCGAGGTGGAGGCTGCGGTGGTTCGGGTCGGTTCGCGTCATCGCGCGTTCCGGATCGCCGTACAGGGCGAGAGCGCCGCTGCCGGAATGGAACACGAACTTCCATGGCTGGGCGTTGTGCATGGACGGGGCGGTGACGGCGTCGCCGACGAGCTGGATGACGGTGTCGGGGTCGAAGTGTGTTGCGGTCACGGGACTGGTCCTGTCTGTGCGGCCTCAGTCGTGCGCCACGACGGCGACCGGTGAGGTGGCGTGGTGCATCACCGCGTGGGTGATGGGGCCGATGCGGGCGCCGAGTGCCGGACGGCGGATACGCCGGCCGACCACGTCGAGTGCCGCGCCGGACGCGGCGTCCAGGATCTGGATGGCGGGCTGGCCGATGACGATGCGGGCATCGACGGCGAGCCGCGGGTACTTCTTCTCCCAGGGGCGCAGCAGCTCGCTGAGCGTGGTCTCGAGTCCGTCGGCCATCTCCTTCTCGACGCCGGGGTCGAGGACGGGAGCGTAGGAGAAGACCGGCGGGAGCGACCAGCCGTGTACGACGACGAGCGGGCAGGCCCGCCGGTCCGCTTCCTCGCAGGCGGAAGCGAGGAGCCGGTCGCAGTTGCTGCGCAGGTCCACTCCGAGCACCACCGGTCCGGCATCACCTGCGTGCCCGGGCGGACTGTCTTGGCCTCGACGGAGCGCACGAGGACGACGGGCGTGTCGGTCTCGGGGATGGTCGCCGAGCCGGTCGAGCCCACGATGAACCCGGCTATGGCGCCGAGACCGCGTGAGCCGAGCACGAGCAGGTCCGCATCGGCTGCGGACGAGGCGAGGACCTTGGAGGCCGCGAGTCCTTTGGTGCCGTGGGTGCTGATGTCGAGCGTGCCGTGTTCGCGCAGCAGCCGATCCCGTGTGCGCGAAAGGAGCTCCTCCGCCCACTGTTCACGCGGTTCGGGGAGCGGCACGGCGAAGGGACCGTACTGCGCCCAGTCTTCCGCGTGGACGAGTTCCAGCGCCGCGCCACGCAGTTCGGCCTCGTGGGCGGCCCAGTCGGCAGCGGCGGTGTCGGCGCCCGATCCGTCCAGACCTACCGTGATCCGGTTCGACATGGTGTTCCTCCCGGGGTCGTATGGTCGGCTTCTCTCAGCCTCGTCCGCTCGTCCTGCCCTGGGAAGGACCGAGCGGCCCATCCGGGGACCGACCGGCCCCTGCTTGCCCACTCAGCTCGGTTCGGCCTCGGCGCAGGTCAGTCTGTTGTCGACGTCGACGACCCCGTCGACGCTCTGGCAAAGACGCACCACCACGGGCAGCAGCCCGGGCTGCGGCATGGTGCCGCTGAGCGTCACCAGGCCGTCGTCGACTTCGACGGTGATGGCCGAAGGAGCCAGGTGGAGAGTCCGGGTGAGGACGTCCTCGAGGATCTCTTCCTGTATCGCGTGGTCGCGGCGGAGGAAGAGCTGGATCAGATCGCTACGACTGAGGACGCCGACCACGCGGCCTTCCTCATCGACGACCGGTAGCCGCTTGACCCGGTGGCGCTGCATGACCCGGGCCGCGCGGACCACGCTCCACTCGGGTCGGGCCGTGACGGCCGGGCTCGTCATCAGCTCCTCGGCTGTTGCCGCACCACCGGCGGGCCGTCGGCGGAGAAGGTCGGCTTCGGAGACGACGCCGACCGGGTGCCCGGTTTCGTCGACCACGGGCACGGCGGTGATGTCGAACTCCTTCAGGAGCCTGGCGATCTCCTTGAATGCGGTCGTGCGCCGGACGGTGACGGCGGTGGGCGTCATCAGGTCCGCGACGCTGCGGTGCCTCATGGCGGTGATGACCTCATGCGGAGACGGGGACGGTGAAATCCGTCTTGACGTCGACGACGCCCGGTACGGTGCCGGCGGCGCGTACGACGACGTCTTCCATGGCGGGGTCAGGCAGCGATCCGTTGAGGTAGACGATGCCGTTGGCGACGTGGACGTGTACTTCGGCGGAACCGTGCGGGATCAGCTGGTACATGATCAATTCGCGGATCTCGGCACCGATGTCTTCGTCCGGCCGCAGGAAGACCTTGAGCAGGTCGCCGCGGCTGACGACGCCGACGAGGCGGCCGTCGCCGTCGACCACGGGAAGGCGCTTGAGGTGCCCGCGGGCCATCAGACGCGCCGCGGCGGGGATGGTGGCGTCCTTCGTGACGGTCACTGCCGGGCGGGTCATCAGCTGCTCGGCGGTGGTGTCGTGGGCCGTGTCGGTTCCTTGGGGCTTGAGCAGCAGGTCGGCTTCGGAGACGACGCCGACCACCTGTCCGTCTTGTGCCAGGACGGGGAGCGCGCTGACGTTCCACATCCGCAGCGCTTCCACGATGTCCTTGAACGCGGTTCCTTGGTCGACGGAGATCACGGCGTGTGTCATGACGTCCTCGACGCTGCGCAGGTGCTTCATGGCCTTCCTCCTCGATGAAACGGCCGGTACTCGTGATGGTCTGAAGGGCGACCCGTCCGTGGGTAGTGCCGTCCGGGGGATTCGAGGCGGGTTCCCCCCCGGTACCGCTCCTTCAGCCGTGGGCGATGACGGCCACGGGGGCTGCTGCGTGGTGCAGGACCGCGTGGGCGACCGAGCCCAGGTGCCCGCCGAGGACGGAGCGGCGCACATGGCGTCCCACGACGACGAGTTGTGCGCCCTGCGCGGCCCGGACGAGATGATCGCCCGCGGATCCCATGAACACGCTGTGGCTGACGTTCACGTCGGGGAACTTGTGCCGCCAGGGCAGCAGCATGTCGTCCACCATGTGTGTGACGCTCCTGCCGATGTCTCGTTCGTTGTCCGGGTCGAAGAAGGGGACGTAGCTGTAGGCAGCCGGCATCTTCCAGCCGTGGACAGCCCGCAGCGGGCAGTCGCGCCGGTCCGCCTCTTCGAAAGCGAAGGTGAGGACGCGGTCGCACGCTTCGTGGATGTCGACCCCCACGACGACCTCGGCGCTGGAGTCCGTGCCCGGGCCGTCCCGGTCGTCAGCGACGCGAACGAGAACGACCGGCGTGTCGGTCGCGACCAGGGTGGACATGGCGACCGAGCCGACGATGAAGCCGACCAGGCCGCCCAGGCCGCGCGATCCCAGGACCAGCAGCCCGGCGTCGGCGGCCTCGGCCGCGAGGGCGGCGGCCGGCCGTGCTGTCAGGCAGCGGGTCGTGATCTCCAAGTTCGGGTGGCGCCCGTGCAGCTCCTGCGCGGCTTCGGTCAGGGCCTGGTCCGCCCAGCGGTCCACGTCCTGGCGGCCCAGTCCGGGGAACACCGGGTCCAGGGGCCAGTCAACGGCGTGCACGAGCCGCAGCGGCACCTGCCGCAGGACGGCCTCCCGTGCTGCCCAGCGCGCTGCCGCCCGGCTTTCCGGGGAGCCGTCGACTCCGACGGTCACGTGGTCTTCCATGGCTGCGATTCCCTTCGTGCGGGTCCGGCGTTCATCACCACGGCATTGCGTGCCGGGCATGGTCCGCGTGCGTGCTTGCCGTGTCGTCGGTGCGGGCGGTGACGCGTGATGCCACGGCGACGACCCCGTCGAGTTGTTCGACGAGGGTGAGGAGTGCGGGGAGCTGGCTCCGGCGCTCGACCTGGCCGTCCAGGGTGACGATGCCGTCCACCGCATGGACGTCGACGTCCCCGGTCGGCACACCGAGCACCTCCGTGAGGACCTCGTCGGTGACACGCCGGCGTATCTCGGAGTCCGGGCGCAGGAACATGCGGAGCAGGTCCCGGCGGGTGACGATGCCGACGAGCCGGTCCTCCACGTCCACGACGGGGAGGCGTTCGATACCCCGGCGGGTCATCAGCCGGGCGGCGTCAGCCACTGTCTCTTCGGCATGGACGGCGACCGCGGGCGCGGACATGACGTCGCCCGCGGACGGCGGCCCAGCCACCGTGCTGCTCTGCTCGGCGGGATGGGAGCCCGACACTGTGTGGGCCAGCAGGTCGGTCTGCGAGACGACGCCCACCACGCGGTCCTCGTCGTCCAGGACGGGGACTCCGGAGATGTCGTACTGGGCGAGGAGCTTCGCGACGTCCTTGAAGCCGGTGCCCGGGGCCACGGAGACGACCTCGTCAGTCATCAGGTCCGCCACCTTGAGGCGCTTCATGAGGCCCTCCTGTTCCGCTGTGTCACGCGAGGCTGATGTTCGATGTGGGTGTGCCCCCAACCATCCGCCGGTGACCGCTGGGGAGCGAGGGCCGAACGGTCCCGTCCAGGGGCCGTAGGGGTCCGGGGTGCCGGGCCGCGACGGGTGGGGACCTTTGGTCCCGCCTGGGGTCCCGGGCGGCCCTCTTCCCAGGGCGTCGACGGTGCCAGGGTGAGGGGTGTCCCTCATCGGCTCTCGGTTGGGAGAAATCGTGGAAAGCACATTCCGCACTCCGGACACCAGCTCGGTCATCGTCGGCGTGGACGGCTCGGAGTCGGCGCGCGCCGCCGCCCTGTGGGCGGCCAAGGAAGCTGTGCGCCGTGACCGTCCCCTGCACATCGTCTACGGCGCCGACACCGACGGCAGGGCCTTGTACCTGTCGGCGGAGACCATCGAACGGGTACGCGTCAACGGTCGGGCGCTCCTGGACGACACGGCGAAGGCTGTGTCGTCCGAGTACCCCGGGCTGACCGTGACCACCGAATTCAGCCGCGCGGGCGCCGTCGACAGCCTGCACCGGGCCGGCGGGCTCCACGGCACGGTCGTGGTGGGCAACCGCGGCCTGGGCGGGTTCAACTCCCTCATGCTCGGCTCGGTCGGACTGGACACCGCGGCCATCGCCATGACGCCCGTCATCGTCGTCCGAGGCATCGACGGGGCCGAGGAGACCGGCACGGTCCTCGCGGCGATCCGCGATGAGCACGACCTCCTGACCGCCCGGTACGCCGCCAAGGAGGCGGAGCTGCACAAGGCCTCGCTGCGGCTGCTGCACGTGTGGAACGTGCTCCAGTCCGTGGGTGAGGTGGTCAGCATGCTCGACGGCGTCGACGAGATCGCGAGCGGGCACGCGGAGGCCCTGCGGGCCGTCGCGGACGTGGTCCGCGGCGAGTTCCCCGACCTGGACGTGCAGGCCGATGCGGAGAAGAGCGTCTCCGTGGCCGGCGTCCTGGTCGAGGCATCCCGTCACGCAGACCTGCTCGTCATGGGCGGCCGCCGGGTACCGGGACCCCTCGGACTCGCCCGCAATCTGGGCAAGGCCACGCACAGCCTGCTGCACCACTCCCACTGCCCCGTCCTCCTCATCCCCCGGACCGGCAGCGACTTCGGGAGCCAGTCATGACCACCCGCCAGGCAGGATCCCGTGACATCGTCGTGGGCATCGACCCGGTCCGGGACTGGCACCTTGCCCTGGCCTGGGCTGCCGACGAGGCACAACGGCGTCGGCTCCCGCTGCGCCTGGTGCTCGCGGTACCGCCCCAGCACGACACCCATCACGTCGATGACACCCCCGGCCAGACGGCCCTGCGACAGGCCGGATCCGACCGACTCGGACAAGCGTGCAACTGGGTACGTGACCGCCATCCCGAGGTGAGCGTCACCGGTGATCTGCTCGGCGGTTTCCCGGCTCCCGTCCTGGGCCGTGCGGCGCGGGACGCCCGCATGATCGTCCTCGGATCCCGGCACCTGAGCCGCACCGCCGAGTTCTTCAGTGCCGGTTCGCTCGTGGTCCCCGTCACCGCCCAGGCCGATTGCCCGGTCGTCGTCGTGGGCGACGCCGAGCACATCAGCCAGCAGCCGCCCTACGTCGTCGCGGGTATCGACGGCAGCGCATCCGCCACTGCCGCGCTGGCCTTCGCCTTCGACGAGGCCGACCTTCGGGGGGCTGCGCTGCGGGTCGTCTGCGTGTGGCAGCCGCCGCTCATCATGCTGGACGACGAGGAGGTAGCGCTGCAGGCCCAGCGCACCTTGCTCTCCGAGGCCACCGCCGGCCTGTCCGAGAAGTACCCGGACGTCCATGTGACGCATGAGGTCCTTACCGGCCACCCGGTCGAAGAACTGGCCCGGGCCGCCGAGCACGCGCTGGCCGTCGTGGTGGGCCGCCGCGGACGCGGCGGATACACCGGCATGAGGATCGGATCCGTGGTCCACGGGCTGCTGCACCGTGCGCACTGCCCGGTGATCACCGTCCCCACCGGATGAGCCCGCCATGACCAGCCGCGCGATCGACACACCGTCCGTCAGCTCCTCGGCCCCGGCGGGGCTGACGCAGGCCGAGGCCGAACGCCGACTGGCCCGCTACGGGCGCAACGAGGTGGAACCGCCGCGACCCACACCCCTCCACCGTCGGGTGCTGGCCCAGCTGCGTGATCCGCTGATCATGGTGCTGCTCGGTGCCGCACTGCTGACCATCGCGATCGGTGACCACCCGGACGCCGTCGTCATCGGGCTGGTGGTCGTCTTCAACACGACCGTGGGAGTCACCCAGGAGGTCCGGGCGGACCGGGCGGTCGCCGCTCTCTCCGCTCTCTCGGCCCCGCACGCACGGGTACGGCGCGACGGTGCCGCCCACGAGGTGCCGGCAGCGCTGGTGGTGCCCGGTGACAGCCTGCTGCTGGGCGAGGGGGACATCGTCGCCGCGGATGCCGATCTCACCGAGGCGTCGGCTCTCCTGATGGACGAGTCCATGCTCACCGGCGAATCGGAACCCGTCGCCAAAACTGCCGGTGACACGGTCAGCGCTGGCACCGTCGTGGTGCGCGGTCGGGGTACCGCCACCGCCACGGCCACAGGAACCGCCAGTGCCCTCGGCCGAATCGCAGCGCTCCTCGACGGGGAACACGGGCCGACCCCGCTCCAGCGCCGCCTCGCCTCCCTCGGCCGCGTTCTGGCCGCCGTCACCCTCGCTCTGTGCGTGCTCGTCTTCGCCCTGGGTCTCGTACGCGGCCTCGGTGTGAGCACGATGGCGGTCACCGCCATCAGCCTGGCCGTCGCCGCGGTGCCCGAGTCCCTGCCTGCCGTGGTCACCCTCGCCCTCGCCCTCGGCGCCCGCCGCATGGCGGCCCGGGGCGCCCTGGTTCGACGCCTGCCGGCGGTCGAGACGCTGGGCTCGGTGAGTGTGCTGGCCACGGACAAGACCGGCACTCTCACCGAAGGCCGCATGGTCGTCCAGCACGTGTGGACGCCGTCCGGAGCCGCGGACGTGTCCGGCAGCGGATACGAACCCCACGGAGCCCTGACCCGTTCCGGACGCTCCCTGACGCCCGAGCAGCTCCGCCCGCTGCAGGAGCTCCTCACCACGGCAGCCCTGTGCAACGACGCGAGCCTGAAACCGCCCCAGAGCGGTTCCGACGTATGGACGGCCGTGGGCGATCCCATGGAGGCCGCACTGCTGGCAGCCGCTGCCAAGGCCGGCTGCCCCGACCCTGCCGAGCTGCACCGGGACTGCCCCCGGACCGGAGAAGCCCCCTTCGACAGCCTGCGCAAACGGATGACCACCCTCCACCACCTGCCGGACGGCAACGTTCTGGTCTGCCTCAAAGGGGCGCCCGAGGCCGTCCTGGTTCCCGCGGTGCTCGCCGAGTCGGCCGAAGTCCTGGACCAGGCCCGCCAGCAGGCCGCCGAGCTGGCCTCGCACGGGTTCAGGGTCCTCGCGGTGGCGGGCACCGAACGGCTCCAGTGGCATCCGCCTGCGACCGAGACGGAACAGGGACTGAGCCTTCTCGGCCTGATCGCCATCAGCGATCCGCCGAAAGCGGCGGCCGCCGCCACCTTGGCAGCCTGCCGCGCCGCGGGCATCACACCGGTCATGATCACCGGCGACCACCCCGCGACCGCCCACGCCATCGCCGTACGCATCGGACTCGTCGAGGAGGGCTCAGCCGATACGGTCGTCACCGGACCCGAGCTGGCCGCAGCACCGGACACCGACCTGACCACGGTCCGCGTCTTCGCCCGGACCGATCCACAGCAGAAGCTGGACATCGTCCACGCCTGGCGTGCCCGCGGTGCCGTGACCGCGATGACCGGGGACGGCGTCAATGACGGCCCCGCCCTCCGCCAGGCGGACATCGGCGTCGCCATGGGCGCCCGCGGCACGGAGGTGGCCCGCCAGGCCGCCGACCTCGTCCTCACGGACGACGAGCTCTCCACCGTGGTCACGGCCGTCGAGGAAGGCCGCCGCGTCTACGACAACATCCGGCGCTTCCTCGTCTACGCCATGGCCGGCGGAGCCGCCGAGATCCTCGTGATGCTGGCAGGTCCCCTGTTCGGCCTGGCCCTGCCGCTGCGGGCGGGGCAGATCCTGTGGATCAACCTCCTCACCCACGGCCTGACCGGCGTGGCCATGGGCGCCGAGCCGGCCGCACCTGAGGCGATGCGGCGCCCGCCCCGGCCGCCGGGACAGCACATCCTGGCCGCAGGCGTGTGGCAACGCCTCCTCATCCTGGCCGTGGCCGTGACGGCGTTCAGCCTGATCGCCGGCATTGGCGCGCGCGCCATGGACCTGCCCTGGCAGAGCGTGCTCTTCCTGTCACTGCTCGGCGCCCAGCTGGGCGTGGCCCTGGGTCTGCGGGCCCGGCTGCTCACTACCCAGAACCTCTCCCTCCCCGCCTCCGTGGCGGCCTCCGCCCTCCTGGCGATGGCTGCCCTGCACGTTCCCGCTCTGCAGTCGCTGCTGGACACCCAGCCGGTCGGCTGGGCCGGCGCAGGGCTGGCCACCGCGGCAGCCCTCGCGGCATTCGTCACCGCCCGGCTCCTGCGCAGCGCATTCCACAGAAAGGCATGACCATGAACGCATCTTCACCTGCGGACGGGCACGGGATCCACGCCGAGTTGGGCGACCAGATCGTCGTCGGCGGCCCCACCATCGGAAAGCCCGGCCGTGACGGCGAAGTCATCGCCCTGCACCATGAGGACGGCACCCCGCCGTACGACGTGCGCTGGTCCGACACCGGTCGTACCAGCCTGTTCTTCCCCGGCCCGGACGCCCACGTCCGGCACCTGCACGACGAAACCGGCACGCCACGGCACGAGGAGAGGCCGAACGGCGCACCGGCCTCCCACTGAGTGGGAAGGCCGGTCCATCCGGCCGGGGATACCGTGAACGTGATGGCCATCTCGCCATCGCTTCCGGCCGGAGGTGGGCATGAGCACAGGGGAACAGCCCACCCGGAGCGGTGTTCCTCGACTGCGGCTCGACGAACTGCTGGATGAGCTGCAGGTGCGGATCGACGAGGTCAGGGGCACACGGGACCGGCTGAACGGTCTGCTCGAGGCCGTCATGTCCGTGGGCCGGGAACTCGACCTGCCGCAGGTGCTGCGGGGCATCGTCGAGGCCGCCGTGGTGCTCGTGGACGCCGAATACGGGGCCCTCGGAGTCATCGGGAACGACAAGAAACTGGCCGAGTTCCTTCCCGTCGGCATCAGCGACGACCTCCGCGCGCAGATCGGAGACCTGCCCTCCGGCCACGGCATCCTCGGCGAGCTGATCCGCCATCCCGAACCGCTGCGGCTGTCGGAGCTGTCCGAGCACCCTGCCTCGTACGGGTTCCCGGACCACCACCCGCCGATGCACTCCTTCCTGGGTGTGCCGATCCGGGTCCGCGAGGACGTCTTCGGCAACCTCTACCTGACCGAGAAGCGCGGTGGTGCCGAGTTCGACGCCGAGGACGAGGCGGTCCTGTCCACCCTCGCCGTCGCGGCCGGCATCGCCATCGAGAACGCCAGGCTCTTCGAGGAGGTCCGGCTGCGCGAGCGCTGGCTGGAGGCCAGCTCCGACATCACCAGCGCCCTGCTCTCGGGAGCGGCCGAGGGCGAGGTCCTTGAGGGCATGCTGGAGCGGGCCAAGGACATCACCGGCGCCGACATGGGCGTCTTCTACCTGCTCGGCTCCGCCGGTGAACTGCGAGGCTCCCTCGCGCTCGGGGAGGGAGCCGAGGCGCACCGCGGGATCGTTCTGCCCAGCATCCGGGGCACTCTCGCCGAGGCCGCGCTGGCCCGCAACGGCCTCATCACGGTTCCCGACGTGGCGGCCGACGAGCGCGTCACTGTGCAACCCGAGCGGTGGACGGGCTTCGGCCCGGCCGTGGCCGTCTCCGTTGGCACCAAGGAAAAGCTCAGCGGCGTCCTGATGCTCGCCCGGCGGCACGGTCGCCCCGCCTTCGCCACCACGGAGGTCGCCTCGCTTCCGGGGTTCGCGGGCCAGGCCGCCCTCGCGTTGGAGCTTGCCGACCGGCGCCGCGACACCGAGCAGATGAGCCTGCTGGAGGACCACGACCGCATCGCCCGCGACCTGCACGATCTGGCCATCCAGCGCCTCTTCGCCACCGGCATGACGCTCCAGAGCGCCCAGCGCTTCGTCGACCACCCCCAGGCGTCCGAACGCCTCGCGCGTGCCGTGGACGACCTCGACGCCACCATCAAGATCATCCGATCGACCATCTTCGGACTCCGCGACCACGAAGTCCCCGGTCAGGTGTCCAAACTGCGCTCCCGCCTGGTCCAGGCCATGGACGAGGCCGCTGCAGCCCTCGGCTTCGCGCCGGCCCTCAGGATGGAGGGGCTGATCGACACCGACGTACCGTCGGCCATCGCGGACGAGGCTCTCGCCGTAGTGGGGGAGGCACTCACCAACGTCGCCCGCCATGCCGAGGCCACGCAGGCAGAGGTCTCTATCTCTGCGGCTGCCGGAACCCTGACCATCACCGTGGCCGACAACGGCGTCGGCCTGCCCGAGGGCGGTCGGCGCAGCGGACTGCGGAACCTGGCAGAGCGTGCCGAAAGGCTGGGCGGCCGGATGGACGTCGCAGCGCGGGGCGACGGAGAGAGAGGCACCCGCCTGGAGTGGCAGGTACCCCTGGTCGCACCCTAGCGGTGACCGTCGCCGGCGTTCCTAATGCTTCGCCGGCCCGGCGTCGTGCTCGTGCACCTGGGCGGCGATCACGGCCGCCTGGACCCGCCGCTCCACGCCGAGCTTTCCCAGCAGCCGTGAGATGTGGTTCTTGACGGTCTTTTCGGACAGGTAGAGCCGCTTCGCGATCTGCCGGTTGGTGAGGCCCTCGCCAATGAGCTCCAGCACTGCCCGCTCGCGTTCTGACAGAGCCGCCAGCCGGGCGTCCTCCGGTTCCTTGGCGGCCTCGGGGTCCCGCAGGGAGTGCATCAGACGGGCGGTGGTGGCCGGGTCCAGCATGGACTGGCCTGTCGCCACCGTCCGCACGGCGGAGACCAGGTCGGAACCCTTGATCTGCTTCAGTACGTACCCGGCGGCACCCGCCATGATCGCGTCCAGCAGCGCGTCCTCGTCATCGAAGGACGTCAGCATCAGACAGGCCAGGCCCGGCATGCGAGAGCGCAACTCGCGGCAGACGGTGATGCCGTCGCTGTCGGGCAGCCGTACGTCGAGCACGGCCACGTCCGGGCGCAGCGCCGGCCCGCGGGCCAGTGCCTGCTCGGCCGTGCCCGCCTCGCCCACGACGGTGATGTCCGGCTCGGCGTCCAGGAGGTCACGCAGCCCGCGCCGGACCACCTCGTGGTCGTCCAGGAGGAACACCTTGATCGACGCCTCGGCGGATGCCTTCGGATCATCGGACATGATCGCCCCTGGTTCGGTCCCCATGACGCTTTCCATCCGCATTGTCTCAGGAAGGTGCGCAACGCACCCCGTGGCCGTGCGAAGGCACTAGGCAGCAACGGCGCCGCCGTTCAGCTCCATCCGGACGTCCACGACACCCTCGACCGCGCGGACCGCCCGTGCGAGCAGGGGGACCAGGGCCCGGTCCCGCAGCGGGCCGCGCAGAGTGAC
Organism: Streptomyces sp. MB09-01; assembly: GCF_033794505.1. Lineage (NCBI taxonomy): Bacteria > Bacillati > Actinomycetota > Actinomycetes > Kitasatosporales > Streptomycetaceae > Streptomyces > Streptomyces sp. MB09-01. Next base: position 14,687 of record NZ_JARAYQ010000172.1, read on the forward strand.
GACGCCGTCTTGTACGACGAAGTCCACGGTCACGCCGGGTGTTAGCTCGGTGAGCACGCTCTGACGGATCTCCTCCTCGAGCTCCTCATCGGGCCGCAGGAACACCTTCAGGAGGTCGCTGCGGCTGACCACACCCTCCAGCATGCCGAGCGCGTTCACCACGGGCAGGCGCTTGACGTGTTTTCGCGCCATGATCCGGGCGGCTTCGGCAACGGGCGCGTCGGGATGCACGGTGATCGCCGGGCTCGACATGAGCTCCTCGGCCAGCACCCCGGCGGCCTTCGACGCCTCCTCCAGCTGACCGGGCAGAGAGGGATCCGTCCGCCGGAACTCTTCCTTCGGTAGCAGGTCCGCCTCGGAGACGACACCGACGACCCGTCCCTCGCCTTCCAGGACGGGAACCGCGCTGACCTTCCACTGGTGCATCAGCTCGACGATCTCCTTGTAGGACGCCTCGCGGCCGATGGCGACAGCCGTGTGCGTCATGACATCACTGACGGTGTAGCGGGATGCGGGCATGACCGGCTCCTTCGCCGTGCGGACGATCAGAGGAAGCTGCCGCTGCCGTAGGGCGCGTACAGGTCGAGAAGGCGCACGCGGGCGGCCTGCAGCCGGTTGGCGAGGACCTGCCCGACCCAGCGGCCCAGGGCAGAGCCGAAAGCGGCGTCGGCGTCCATCAGCGTCCTTACGCGCTCCGCGTCGAACTCGTACGCGCGGACGGGCGTCATCGCTTCGGCGCCCAGACGCCAGGAGTACGGCTTGAAGAGCCACGAGCAGCCGACCAGCTGGCCGGCACCGAGGCTATCGATGACCGCGGGGCGCCGCCCGGGTACGTGGACATCCAGGGTCACGGTGCCGGACCGGACGATCCAGAACCGGTCGGCGTGGCCGCCTTCCCGGAAAAGACGGGTCCCCTCGTCGAAGTTGACCTCGTGGGCCAGTTCCATCAGACGGGAACGGCAGTCGGCGGGGAGCGCCTCGGAGATACGGGTGGGTGACTGGGTACTCATGGATGGCCTCCTGTTCGAGTCCGTCTTCAGTCTTGGCGTTCCCCGTGTCCCGGGCATGGGCCCTGTGGTCCCGTCTGTGGGCCGACCGGCCCATGCCCGGGGTTGTTGCAGCCGGAGATCCTGGCAGCAGATGGCCGGCACGCGGCCATCGACCCCGTCCACCCGGTAGGTGCGCGATGTACTGGAATGGCCATGGCATGGGGGCCTGGGGATGGTTCGCCATGTCCCTCACCACGCTGATCGTCTGGACCCTGATCGTCGCGGCGGCCGTCCTTGTGGTCCGCGCCCTGAGGCGAGACGGTGCGGACGGGCGCACAGCACCCGCGCCGTACCCAGCCTCCGACAAGGGGGCCGAGAGGCTTCTCGCGGAACGATTCGCCAGAGGCGAGATCGACGACGAGGAATACAGCCGGCGGCTCGCGGTGCTGCGAAGCCATGCCCCTGGGCCCACGCCCCTTTGAGAAGCCGACAGCGGGCAAGGGCACCGGCGTCCCGCCCGCTTGACCAAGGATGCACACAATGAAGAGCGACCCGGCCTTTACCACCAGCTCGCCTACTGTCAGCGTGCCGGGACGACAGATGGAAGAGCTCAGCGCGGACGAGGCGCTGCAGTTGCTGGGCACCGTCGAACTGGGCCGGATCGTGTTCACCCGTCACGCGCTGCCCGCCGTGCGTCCGGTCAACCACCTTCTCGACGCCGGCGACATCATTGTCCAGGTCCAGGACGGCTCGACGCTGGCAGCCTTGCTCGCGGCACAGGGGGATGCGGGCGTGGTCGTCGCGTACGAAGCCGACGTCATCGATCAAGGGGAACGCCTGGGGTGGAGCGTGGTCGCCACCGGCTACGCCACCGCCATCACCGCCCCCGACGAGGTCGAACGCTACGCGCATCTCCTGCAGCCTTGGGTCGAGGGCACCGCATCGGGCGCGATCCGGATCAGGCCCGACATCGTCACCGGCTTCCGTCTGCGAAAGAGCAGCACGTAGCGGTCGGCCCACTCGCGCGCTTCACCTCCTTGCAGCCCTCCGCCCGGCACGATGTGACCACAGCCCGCGTGGAGTCCCGGAGGTGCCATGCCGAAGCACGGACGGCGCACTGCGATCCCGCCCGCCTTCCGTGGCTACCGGACGAGCTTGCTACGGGGCGACGTCCTGGCCGGAATCACGGTCGCCGCCTACCTGGTGCCGCAGGTCATGGCTTACGCGGGTGTGGCTGGCCTGCCGCCGGTCGTCGGCCTATGGGCCGTCCTGCCGGCCATGCTCCTCTACGCCCTGAGCGGCACCTCGCGCCTGCTGTCCGTCGGACCGGAGTCGACCACCGCCCTCATGACCGCCGTGGCCGTGGGGCCGCTAGTGCCGTGACCGGATAGGTTCACCGAGGTCTCGTGGTCTGCGGGTGCGTGAGTCACCGTTGCTCCCCGGTTTCGGTTGGTCGCAGGGCTGAACGACCTCGTTTGCATGGTGGTAATCAACTTGCTGCCGACCCCGGCGGGCGGGCAGGGTCTGGATCATGCTTGAACTACGCACTTTGGAATCAGACGACTGGCCCCTTTGGCGGGAGTTGCGACTGGCCGCGCTTGCTGAGGCGCCCTACGCGTTCGGATCGACACTGGCCCAGTGGCAGGGCTCCGGTGACCGAGAGGAACGCTGGCGTGCCCGTCTGTCGATTCCTGGCGCGTACGATCTCGTCGCGCTTCTCGACGGCCTTCCGGTGGGCATGGCCAGCGGAGTGCCGGGCGAGGGAACAGAGAACGTGGAGTTGATCTCGATGTGGGTCAACCCCACGGCTCGGGGCGAGGGCGTGGGTGACTGCCTGATCCGGGCGGTCGAGCGGTGGGCGGTGGAGCGCGGTGCCACGACGCTGCGGTTGTCCGTCGTGCCGGACAACCGCAAGGCAACCGCGCTTTATGAGCGGCACGGTTTCACGGACACGGGTGAGCCCGGCGATCTTCTGCCCGATGGCGTTGGCAGGGAGCGGGTCATGGCGAAGAGCCTGGTCGCTGTCTGATCTCCACATCCGGGCACGGCGGGATCACTTACTTGGTCAGGCTGCGGCGGCGAGGGGGCGTCCGCCCCAGCGAATGCCCTTCTCGCTGCGGATGCGGGCGCGTTCGCGGCGCTGTGCGGCCAGGACGTCGGGGTGGCGGGGGTTCTGGTTGCGCCAGCGCAGATAGCGGTGCAACTGGCGGGTCTGGACGGTGTGGTTGGGGTGGTGGGAGTTGGCGAGGGTGAATTGCCGCAGCGGCCCGAAGTGTGCCTCGATCGGGTTGGCCCAGGACGCGTTCGTCGGGGTGAAGCACAGCTCGACCTTGTTCCTCGCCGCCCAGCGGCGCATACGCGCGTTCTTGTGGGCGGAGAGATTGTCCAGGATCACATAGACCGGGGCGCCGTCCGGGCGGGCTGCACGGATGCTCTTGAGCGCGGCCCAGGTCGGGCCGATGCCCTTTCGGCGTCTGTTGACGCCCCACAGGGTGTCGTCGCCGACCGAGTAGCAGCCATGGAAGTAGCGGGTGCCGTGAGTGCGGTGATAGGTCGCCGGCAACCGGTCCGGCCTGCCCTGCTCGGCCCAGCAGGCCCCGGCGGTCGGGCGGATGCCCAGCGGCCCGAACTCGTCGAAGGCGAAGGCCCGGTCCGGGCGCTCGTGGAGCACGTACTCGATGCGGTCCAGCTTGGCGTCGAAGTCCGGGTCAGTGGACTCCTTCCAGGTCTTGGTGCGCTGGAAGGTGATCCCGCGGCGGGCGAGTAGGCAGCGCAGGGCCTCGCGGCCGATCCGTATCGGGCGGGTGAGGTCGCGGCGCAGGTGATCGGCGAGTTTCCGAATCGACCAGCGGGTGAAGGGCTTGCAGAGCTTGGCCGGGCGGGTGGTGGCCGTCTGGATGACGAAGTCCTCGTCGTCATCGCTGAGCAGGCGGGGACGGCCTCCCGCCCACCGAGGGGCCAGACA
>NZ_JARAYQ010000173.1:0-18383 GCF_033794505.1 Streptomyces sp. MB09-01
GCCGCCGCCGGGGCCCCCGCTCTCACCGCCGAGGATGTAGATCTCGGTGAAGACGCGCAGCGCGGAGATCGCGGAGAGGGTGCCGACCAGCAGCATCATCGGTTTCACCTGGGGGACGGTGATGCTGAAGAAGCGGCGGACGGGGCCGGCGCCGTCGATGGCGGCCGCCTCGTAGAGGGAGGCGGGGACGTTCCCGAGGGCCGCCAGGTAGAAGACCATGTAGTAGCCGAGGCCCTTCCACACGGTCACGAGCATCGCGGAGACCAGCAGCATCGTGCTGTCCGTCAGGAACGGGATCGGCTCCGAGACGAGGTTCAGCCGCTGGAAGACGGTGTTGACGAGACCGTCGCTGCGCAGCACCCACTGCCAGATCAGCCCGACGACCACGGCCGAGGCGATCACCGGGGTGTAGAAGGCGGACCGGAAGAATCCGATGCCCGGCACCTTGGCCTGGACGAGGACGGCGAGGGCCAGCGGGAGGAGGACCAGGCACGGTACGACGACCGCGAGGTACAGCACGCTGTTGCCCGTGGCGACCCAGAAGTCGGGGTCGTCGAAGGCGCGGCGGTAGTTGTCGAGGCCTACGAAGGTGCCGCCGCGCAGGATCTGCGCATCGGTGAAGGAGAGGACCACGGTGTTGACGAACGGCCAGAGGCTGAAGAGCGCCACCATCGCCAGTCCGGGGGCGAGGAACAGGTAGGGGGTCCACCACTTGCGGTGGACCAGGCCGGTATCGGCCTCCATCGCACGCCGCGCGGCTCGGCGTCGCCGCCTGTGCGCGAGGGCGCCGCCGCCCGGCCCGCTGGGGCCACCGCCCGACTTCACGGCGTCGCCCTCGGCGTCCCCGGCGCCGACATCGGACTGTCCGGTGCCGATGTCGGACTGTCCGGTGCCGACGTCGGACTGTCCGGTGCCGCGGCCCGAGCCGACGCGCCCGCCCACGGCCGTCACTTGTGGGCCGCGGCGGCGAGGAGCCGGTTCGCCGCTTCCTCGGCCTTCTTCACCGCCGTCCGGGCGTCCTGCTCACCCGTGATGGCCTTCTGCACCTCGCGTACGACGGCGTCGCCCACCTGATTGGTCCACTGGACGGGGGTGTTGGCGTCGAGGGCGGCGGTCTTCAGCTGTTCGGCGCCGACCGCGCGGGCGAGGGTCTCCGCGTCCTTGCCGTCGCCCCGGTCCGAGAAGAACGGGTCGGCGAGGCCCTGCGCGTTGGACGGGTAGATGGTGGCCTTCCTGGAGAACTCCACCTGATTGGGGCCGTTGGTCACCCACTTCGCGAACTCGGCCGCCGCGTCGGGGTGCTTGGTGTCCTTCTTGATGCCGAGCGACTGGGCATAGATGCCGATGTGGCCGAGCTTGCCCGTGACGGCTCCCGCGACCTGGGTCTTCGCGTAGACCTGCGGGGCGTTCTGCTTGACGTCCTTGACGAAGCCCGGGGAGCCGGGTCCGAAGACGATCTTGCCGCCTCCGTAGAGCTGGTTGATGTCGTCGGACTTGAGCAGGGACTCCTTGGGCATGGCGCCCTTGGCGTACAGGTCCTTCATCCGCTCCACCCAGGCAACGGCCTGGTCGGTGTCGAAGGTGAACCGGTCCTGCTTCTCGCTGAGGATCGGTATCCCCATCTTCTGCCAGTCCCCGGGCAGCCGGCCCTTGGGATCGGCCATGAAGGCGGAGTACTGCCCCCCGGAGGTGGCGGCGATCTTCTCGGCGTAGTCGAAGAACTGCTCCACGCCGGTCGGCGGCTTGGCCGGGTCCAGGCCTGCCTTCTCGAAGAGTTCTCTGTTGTAGGTGAGGATCTCGGGAGTCACGTACCACGGGTACGCGTACACACTGTCCCCCTTGCCCGGCAGTTTGAACTGCTCCCAGGCGCCGGGCACGTACTCCTCGGCCGCCGCCCCGTCGAGCTTGGCCACGTCGGCGAGCATGCCGCGGTCGGCGAGGAGCTGGAAGGAGTCGGTGGAGAGGTTGACCACGTCGGGGAGGGCGCCGGCCTGGGCGTCCGCGACGAGCTTTTCGTTGTAGCCGTCGCCGGGGACGTCCTCCCACTTGACCTCGACCTCGGGGTACTTCTGCTCGAAGGCGTCGATAACCCCCTGCACGTAGGCCGTGAACGTCGGCTTCAGCTGGAGGGTCCGGAAGGTGATCTCACCGGCCACCTTGCCCGTCTTCTCGGCCTCCTTCGCGTCACCGGCGCCACCGCTCAGGCCGCACGCTGCGGTCGAGAGGAGGGCGCCGGTCACCAGCGTGGCCACGGCAATACGGGTCGGGTTCGAACGGGTCATCGTCGCCGCCTTTGCAGAAGTCCGGCCTCTTTGCCGGAGGCGGTGCCCACCGTCGCCCGAAGTCAGGATCCCGTCAATGAGGCGGAGGCCCCATTGGCCGGTGACACCCGGGCACCGAATGCCCCAACAGGCTTGCGCAGAAGACCAGATGCTCTCACCGCACTTGGATCGACCTGGACTAATGCGCTTTAGTACATAGCCGGTCCAGCATGATATCGATTCGATAACGAAGCCCGACCCTCCGTCAACATCGGACCAGTTATGGCCGGTTCCTGAGGGCTCGGACTAATGCGGTTTACCATCACCCCCGCGAAACCGCTTTAGCGGCGGGGCGCGCCTGTCGATGGGTGGAGCTGATAGGTTGAACGCGTTCATTTGAACATGTTCAGAGATTCGAGGGGGCGGCCGTGAGCGCCGGACAGATGAGCGACGCCCGGGTCCGGCCTGCGCACAAGGTGCAGCGGAACCTCGCGGTGGGCGCCGCGCTCGCCGCGGCGGCCCTCGTGGTCCGGGGCGTGCCGGACTCCCTCATCTCCGCCTGGTACGTCATCACCACCGGGTGCGTGGCGGTTCCCCTGTTCTTCAGGCACTGCGCGGAGTCCTTCGTGCGCTCCTGCCTGATCGTGGGACTCTCGCTCATCCCCTGGGGGTGCTGGCCTCTTCGGGGGCGTGTTCCTGTTCTGGCCCTCGGCCCTGCTCCTCCTGCTGGCCGCGCTCTGGGATCCGCGCAGGCACCCGGCCGCCAGGCTGGCGTGGGGACTGATCGGCGCGCTGACCGTCCCTGCGGTCGCGGTGGCCACCACTACGTACGCCTGGCAGTTCCGGCTCGGCCCCGCGATGGCCGAGCCGAACGCGTTCTACCGGGCGGAAACCGGTGCCGACTGGACTGACGACGATTTCTGGGGCGTCCAGGGCCGGCTCCAGCCGTACGGGGCGACGAGGGTGGTGGGGTCGGAGTCGGACAAGGGCTACTACCTGGTGGTCCACTTCGAGGCCGAGATGCCCGTAGGGCAGCGCGCCGAGTTGAGGAGGCAGCTCGCCCAACAGCCGGGAATCGAGCGGGTGAAGCTCCACCGGGTGCGCGGCTGACCGGCGCCCGCGCCGCTGCTTCCACCGCCCGGTGCACGCCGCCGGGCTCACGGCGTCCCGGGGTGGCCGGTCGTCGCCGCGCCCGCGAGCTAGCTGATAATGCTTCAGACCCCCTGGCACCCCTGGTGACCGCCCCGGGGGTGTGGCCGGCAGCGGCGCGATGCGGCTGCCCCGACGTATGGGAAAGGCGATCGCGTGAGCCCCAAGCACCCCCGCCCGGCGCAGAAGACCGACGAACAATTACCGCAGTCCTCCCGCTCTGCCGCGACTCCGCAGCGGGCGGCGACGCCACCGGCGGGACTGATGGCGTTCCAAGCCGGTGCGGGCAACGCCGCCGTCGTGCAGATGCTCCGCCGGTCCGGTCACTCGCTGGATCAGGAACAGCACCAGCACACCGACGGCTGCGGGCACCAGCCGACCGGGCGGCCCGCGGTGCAGCGGTCCGCCGTCCACGACGTCCTGCGCACCCCCGGCCGCCCCATGGACGATGCCACCCGCACCGACATGGAAGCCCGGCTCGGCGCGGACTTCTCCGACGTCCGCATCCACCGCGGCAGCGCCGCAAAGGCCTCGGCCGCCGAAGTCGGCGCCCGCGCCTACACCTCCGGCAGCCACGTCGTCATCGGTGACGGCGGCAACGACAAGCACACCCTCGCCCACGAACTCACCCACGTCATCCAGCAGCGCCAAGGCCCCGTCGCGGGAACCGACAACGGAACAGGGCTGAAGGTCTCCGACCCGTCGGACCGGTTCGAGCGCGAAGCGGAAGCGAACGCCGTTCGGGCCATGGCGGCCGGCCCCCGAGCCGCCGCCAACGTGCAGCGCCACGCGGCTCCTTCACCCGCCTCCGGCTCCCGCCCGTCCGTGCAGCGCGTCGAGAACCCTCAGGACCGGCTGACGGTCGAGTACTGGCAGGACAAGGCGGGACTGGGCGGAGCCAGCAGCAGTGCCGCGAAGGACAGGGCCAAGCAGATCAACGCGTCCAAGGCGAGCGCGAGGAAGTTCAAAGCCAGCAGGCCTCCGCGCACGATCGACGAGATCGTCAAGACCGTCGGCCCCAAGCTTCTGGCCGATCTGGCGCAGAAGGGAGAGGACGCCGGGAGGATGGAGCTGTACAGGTCCATGAGTTTCGACGAGGCCCACAGCGCCCTGACCTACTGGGGCGACGAGACCTCACGGAACGCGCTGCTGGCGTACATAGCCTCCGGCGAGGGCTCGGCGAAGGGCTTCAGGGAGCAGGGGTTCGGGGGCCTGACGATAGGGGCCCACCTCGGCGACCAGGGTCAGGCCGACGGGTACTACGACACCCAAGGCGATCCCTACGCGGTCCAGCTCAAGTTCACGCTGAAGCCCGGCGCCCACGAACTCCTTTTCAACCAGGACCACATGGCTCTCGGGCCGGGCTACAAGAACGACCTGATCCGCAAGGCCAACGAAGGCGGCGGGGACTACAAGAACGCGAGCTCGAACGAGGGCACCCTGGGTGGGTACATCGGCGTGAAGGCCGAGGACAGGGAGCCTTACAGCCTGGGCATCGCGCAGGGGGCCAACGGCAAGAACGGCAGGGAGCTCGGCGCGAGCCAGCTGCTGTTCCAACTGTTCATCGAGAGTGTCGAACTCGTGAAGAACCGGTCGGGGAAAGAGCTGCCCACGGCCGTTCCCGCCTGATCCCGCCCGCCTGATCCCGCAGTAAAGCCCGTAGCTGCGTACGCACAGATCGCCGCGGATGCCCCGGACCGGCGGCCGGGGCATCCGCGGGCGCAGGCGCCGCGCCTACTGCATCGGGTACTCGGTCTTCTCCGCGAGCTTGCCGTCCTTGAAGCAGAAGCGGAGCACGGTCTCCTTGCCGTTCTTCGTGTCGCCGCTGGAGAGGTACCAGGAGCAGGTGCTGCCCTCGGGCTCGGCCGGTCCGCCCTCCTTGAGGGCCGCCTTGACGAAGCTGTCGCCCGACGGGAGCCTGCCGCGGACCTCGCTCTCCGCGTCGCCGGTCTTCACGGACGCGTAGACCGTCGGGTCGACCAGGGTCTTGTCGGCCATGTCGAGGACCTTGCCCATGCCGAAGACCACGGCCACGAGAAGGCCCACGCCCAGCACCAGCGCCACGCCGCACCCGATCAGACAACCCTTGCGCTGAGCCACGCCCGTTCCTCCATGTCGCTCCGTGTCCGGCGGCGGTCGCCTGGACACGCACACCCTCGCAAGGGACGGGGGTCCCGGACCGTCCTCGAAAGTCGTCGGGCGCCGCAACGATCGTCGTACGAGGTCGGACTCGCGTTCCGGGTATACAAGGAGGAGACCGGCTATTCGGACGAAGCGAGAGGAACCCCCGTGAGCGAGCAGGACACCGTCGAGCCTCTGATCGTCGTCGGCGTGGACGGTTCGAACCATTCCAAGGAGGCCCTGCGCTGGGCCGTCGCGCAGGCCGGGATGACGGACGGACGGGTGCACGCCGTCATGGCCTGGGAGGGGAACCGCAATCCGTTCTCCGTCGCTCCGGTGGCCGCCGAGGCCTCCGATGCCGAGGCGGTGACGGTCGAGGAGGCCGCCCGTCGGAAGCTGGCGGACACCGTCAAGGCGGCCGTCGGCGCCTCGCCCGGCGTGCCGGTGTTCCGTCGCGTCGAGCAGGGCTCCGCGGCTCAGGTCCTGGTCGATGCCTCGAAGGAGGCGGTCCTGACGGTCGTCGGCACCCGTGGGTACGGCGGGTTCAAGGGCGCCCTGCTGGGCTCGGTGAGCCAGCAGGTCGTGCAGTACGCCGCCTGCACCGTCGTGGTCGTCCGCGAGGGCGAGGACGACGACTGACGGCGGCCGGCGGGTGGTCGGCCAGTGGGCGGCAGTCGGCGGCCGGACGGCAGCCGGCTGACTCCCCCGGCCCGGCGGCCGGCTCAGGCCGTCGGGGCCACCAGGTCCCGGGGGTCGGTGTTCGCCCCGCACAGGACGACGGCGACGCGCTCGCCCAGCGGCTCCGGCGCACCGCGCAGCGCCGCCAGGGCGGTGGCCGCGCCCGCCTCCACCACGATCCGGTGTTCCTCCCAGAGGGCGCGCCGGGCGGCCGTGATGGCCGCGTCGGGCACGAGCACGGACGTCACGTGCTCCTCCTGCGCGGCGGCCAGCGCGTCCGCCGAGACCCGGGTGGCCCCGAGAGAGTCGGCGGCGACCGAGTCCACGGCCACGTCCACGACCCGGCCCGCGGCCAGGGCCGCGTTCAGGGCCCGGCAGTTCTCCGGCTCGGCCGCGATCACCCGTACGCCGTGCTCGCGGGCGGCGGTGGCGATCCCGGCGAACAGTCCGCCGCCGCCGACCGCGACGACCACGGCGTCCAGCCCGGGCAGGGCGGCCCGGATCTCGTCGAGCAGCGTGCCGGCGCCCGCCGCGATGAGCGGGTGGTCGTAGGCGTGGCTGCTCAGCGCCCCCCTCGCGGCGGCGAACTCCTCGCAGGCGGCGAGGGCTTCGGCGTACCGGTCGCCGACGAGCCGCACCTCGGCCCCGTATCCGCGCAGCCGGTCCACCTTCACGCGCGGGGCGTTGGCGGGCAGGAACACGGTCGCGGGCACGGACAGCGCGCGGGCCGCCCAGGCGCAGGCGAGCCCGGCGTTGCCGCCGGAGGCGATGGTGACGCCCGCGGCCGGGAGGCCGCCGGCCTCGTGGTGGGCGGCGAGGAAGTTGCGGGCGCCGCGCGCCTTGAAGCTGCCGGTGTGCTGGAGGTATTCCAGCGCGTACCAGACCCCCGCTCCGGCCGCGGGCGCCACGGCGACGGGCCGTGTCCCGCCGGCGATCCGGTCGGCGGCGGCGCGGACGGCGGCGTAGTCGAGCTGCTGTGCCGGTGCTGCTTGCATGGGCTGTCTCCCCATCAGGTGGTGGGCCGGGCGGCCTCGATCAGCTGGCGCAGGGCGCCGTAGTACACCTCGTGGTCCGTCAGGGGCGGCAGTACGTCGGCCAGTCCGGCGGAGAGCACGGGGAACTCCGCGGGATCCAGCACGGCCAGGGCCGCCCGCGAGGCGGCGGTGGCCCCGGCCGGGTCGCGGTGGTCCACGAAGGCCGCGCTGCCCAGGGTGAGCAGGTACATGCGGCGGTAGACGGTCATCGCCTCGGCGGCGGTCATCCCGGCGGCCACGCTGTCGGCGAGGGCGGGCTCGACGAGCCGGGCGAGGAGCTGGCGGCCGAGCCAGGGCCGGCCGCCGCGCAGCACCAGCAGCCCGGGGTGGGCGGTGAGCAGCAGGTAGAGCCCGCGGAACCGCTGCTCGGTGGCCTGCGCCCAGTCCGTGCCGGCGGAGATCTCGGGGAGCTGCGCGGCCAGGTGCTCGGTGCACAGGTCGAGCAGTCCGGCGAGGTCGGTGCAGCGGCGCTGGACGGTGGCGTGGGAGACGTCTAGCCGGTCGGCGAGGGTGCGGAAGCTGAGGCGTTCCGGCCCCTCCTCGTCGAGGATCCGCAGGGCGGCGACGGCGATGGCCTCGGGGGTCGCACGGTCCAGGGCATCTGATCTGCGGGGCATGAGATACAACGTAACATACGATGTATCTCCTCTTTCGTGTGACATCTATTGCAGCCATATTGCTGGTCATTGGCCGACAATCAGCGGCCTTTGTTGACAGTGGGTAATCGCATCGCTGCACTGGGCGCACGCCTGCCCCCACGTCAAGGAGACTCCGTGCCGCCTCGCCTGCGTGCGTCGCTCCCCTGCCTGACCGCGGCCGCCCTGTTCGCCCTCGCGCTCTCCCCCGCCCCGGTGGCGGCCGAGCCCCGGGCCACCTCGGACACCCCGCTCGCGCTCACCCCGCCCATGGGCTGGAACAACTGGGCGCACCACATGTGCGACATCGACGAGGCCAAGGTCGTCGCCAACGCCGACGCGCTCGTGTCGACCGGGCTCGCCGCCAAGGGCTACGACACCGTGACGGTCGACGACTGCTGGATGACCAAGAGCCGGGACGCGCAGGGCAGTCTGGTCGTCGACACGGCGAAGTTCCCGCACGGCATGGCCTGGCTCGGCGAATACCTGCACGCCAAGGGCCTGAAGTTCGGCATCTACCAGGACGCCGGCTCGCTCACCTGCGAGAAGTACCCGGGCAGCGGCGCGCCCCAGGGCGGCGGAGCGGACCACTACGCCCAGGACGCCCGGCAGTTCGCCTCCTGGAACGTCGACTACGTGAAGATGGACGGCTGCAACCTGTGGGTGCCGCCGGGGCAGACCAAGGAGCAGGCCTACCGGGACGCCTACAACGCGGTCGCGAAGTCGCTGCGGGAGAGCGGCCGGGACATGGTCCTGTCGGCGTCGGCGCCCGCCTACTTCCAGCAGGGCGAGTGGGGCGGCTCCGACTGGCACAAGGTCCTCGGCTGGGTCGGCGAGACCGGTCAGCTGTGGCGAGAGGGCAAGGACATCAAGGTCTACAACCCGGCCGCGCCCGCCACCTCGCGCTGGAGCTCGGTCATGGGCAACTACGGCTACAACCGCTGGCTCGGCCGGTACGCGGGCCCCGGCAACTGGAACGACCCCGACTTCCTGATCGCGGGCGCCCCCGGGCTCACGGTGGCCGAGAGCCGCAGCCAGGTCGCCCTCTGGGCCATGATGGCGTCCCCGTTCATCCTGTCCTCCGAGGTCTCCGAGCTGAACCCCCAGGGGCTCGCCGCCCTCGGCAACACCCGGATGATCGAGCTGGACCAGGACCCGATGGGCCGTCAGGGCGCGGTGGTCTCCTCCAACGCCACCTTCGAGATCCTGGCCCGGCCGCTCGCGAACGGCGACCGTGCGGTGGCCGTGCTCAACCGCTCGGCCACCACCCGGGACATCAAGGTGCCGCTCGACGAGATCGGCCTGGTCAACTGCACGGTCGACGCGCAGGACCTGTGGAGCGGGGCGCGCCGGGAGGTCACCGAGGCGCTCACCGGGAGGCTCGCCGGGCACGACACCGCGGTCTGGCGGCTCAGCCCGCGCGGCTGCGCCGAGGCCACGCCGACCGGCCAGGTCGTCGGCGACGGCGTCAGGTGCGCCGACGGGGCCAACACCACGGGCGTCGGCGCGGTCGTGATGGCCACGTGTACCGGAGCCCCCGACCAGCGGTGGACCCTGGGCGAGGACGCGAGCCTGCGGCTGGCCGGCGAATGCCTCTCCGCGGGCGAGGACGGGCTCGTGGAACTCGCCGACTGCGCGCCCCCGCAGGACCGGCAGCCCGGCCAGAGCTGGACGCACCGCCGTGACGGAGCCCTCGTGGAGCCGGCGAGCGGGATGTGCCTGACGGCGCCGGCCGCCGCCGCGACCCCGGACGCCCCGGCCGCGCGGCTGCGGCTGACCGACTGCGGCGACCACCGGGTCGACCAGGCCTGGGCCCTGCCGGTCTGACGGCCCGAGCCGACGGATGAGGAACACGATGCCGCGAAACGGGCGCCGCCCGCGCACCCCGCGCCCGCGCACCGCCCGCCCGCTCGCCCTCGCCGCTCTGCCCGCGGCGCTGCTGGCGCTGATCTGCGCGGGGCCCGCGCCCGGGGCCACCGCCGCGGGCGCGGGGTCGCCCGCACGCGCCGACGTACGGTGGTCCGATGCGCGGAACGGCGTACGGGCCGCTGCGCCGGCCGGGGCACGGAGTGCCGGGCGGGCGGGCGCGCCCCGGAGCTTCGACACCTCGCCCGCCCGGGCCGCCCTGGAACGGCTGCTACCGCACCACTCCGGACAGTTCACCCTGGTGCCCGACACGGCCGGCGGCGCCGACACCTTCACCGTGTCCGGAACCGCCGGCGCGATCACCGTGCGCGGCAGCACCGGAGCCACCCTGCTCACCGGGGTCGGCTGGTACCTCCAGCACGTCGCCGGGGCCGACATCGGCTGGCCCGGTGAGAGCATCGGCATGCTGCCCGCCCGCCTGCCGGCCGTTCCCGCGCCGGTCACCCGCAGCGCGCAGGTCCCGCACCGGTACGCGCTCAACGACACCGACGACGGGTACTCCGGCCCGTACCGCACCTTCGAGGAGCACCAGCGGCAGATCGACCTGCTCGCCCTGCACGGCATCAACGAGGTGTTCGTACAGGTGGGGGCCGAGTACCCCTACTACCGGGCGCTCCAGGGCTTCGGCTACTCCGCCGAGGAGCTGCGGCAGTGGATCCCCGGCCCCGGCCACCAGAGCTGGTGGCTGCTGCAGAACCTCAGCGGGTTCGGCGGTCCGGTCACCGAGCGGCTGATGCGGGAGCGCGCCGAACTGGGCGGGCGGATCGCCGAGCAGCTGCGCGGGCTCGGCATGACCCCGGTGCTGCCCGGCTACTTCGGCACCGTGCCGCCGGAGTTCGCCGCGCGCAACACCGGAGCGGCCACGGTGCCCCAGGGCGACTGGGCCGGCTTCGAGCGCCCCGACTGGCTGGACCCCGCCTCGCCCGCGTTCCGGCAGCTGGCCGCCGCGTACTACGCCGAGCAGCGCGCGGTGTTCGGGGACAGCACTATGTACCGGATGAGCCCGCTGCACGAGGGCGGACAGACCGGCTCCGTCGACGTCGGCGCCGCGGCGGGCGCGATCCAGGCCGCGCTGCACGCCGCCCACCCGGGCGCGCTGTGGGCGGTGCTGGGCTGGCAGGACGACCCGGCCCCGGAACTGCTGGCCGGGGTGGACACCTCGAAGCTGCTGATCCTGGACGGGCTGTCCGACCGGTACAACCGGCTGGACCGCGAAGCCCGTTGGGGCGGCGCCCCGTACGCGATGGGCACCATCTACAACTTCGGCGGGCACACCACCATCGGCGCGAACACCTCCGTGTGGCTCGAGCGGTTCGGCCCCTGGCGCGCCAAGAGCAACAGTGCGCTCGCGGGCATCGCCTACCTGCCGGAGGCCACCGGGACCAATCCGGCGGCCTTCGACCTCTTCACGGACCTGGCCTGGGAGCCGGGCGGGATCGACCAGCGCGAGTGGTTCGCCGGTTTCGCGGCCCGCCGCTACGGCCGTCCCGACGCCGCGGCCGCCGCGGCCTGGGAGGAGCTGCGCAAGGGGCCGTACAGCACGTCCTCGGGGCTGTGGTCGGAGTCGCAGGACAGCCTGTTCACCGCCCGGCCGGGCCTGACCGCGGCGGGAGCGGCGTACTGGAGCCCCAAGTCCATGCGCTACCCGGCCGGTTCGGTCCGCAGGGCACTGGACCACCTGCTGAAGGTGGCTCCGGAGCTCCGCGGCTCCAGCGCCTACCGCTTCGACCTGGTGGACACCGCCCGGCAGGCGCTCGCCAACCACTCGCGGGTGCTGCTGCCGAAGATCAAGGCGGCGTACGAGGCCAAGGACCTGACCCTCTTCCGCACGCTCACGGCCGAATGGCGGGAGAGCGAGGCGAGGCTGGACGCGGTCACCGGCTCCGACCCGAACTTCCTCCTCGGCAGCCGGCTCGCCGGGGCCCGCTCCTGGGGCGCCGACCGGGCCGAGCAGGACCGGTACGAGTACGACACCCGCTCCCTGCTCAGCGTGTGGGGCCGCCGCAGCACCAGCGAGGGCGGTTTCCTGCACGACTACGCGAACCGCGAATGGAGCGGCCTGATCTCGGAGTTGTACGCCCCGCGGTGGGATCGCTACTTCGCTTCGCTGGACGAGGCGCTGGTACGGAAGGCCGCGCCGCGGGAGATCGACTGGCACGCCTTCGAGGCGGAGTGGGCCGGGCGGACCACCCGCCATCCGGACCGGCCGAGCGGTGACTCGTACCGGCTGGCCGCACAGGTCGCGGCGGCCCTGCCGCCGGTGGCAGCCGGCGGCTGACCCGCACCACCCTCCGGCCCGGACACCGGTTCGCCCGGTGTCCGGGCCGGCCTGTGGGAGGGGGTCACGACCTGCGCCGCTGCGCCGCCCGGGCGGTCCCGGCCGCGGCCAGACCGAGGGCGGCGATCGAGGCGGCCGAGACCAAGAGCGTTTCCCGGGCTCCGAGTCCGGCCACCAGCGGGCCGCCCAGCGCGGTACCCAGCGGAACCGAGAGCACGCGGACCGCCGAGCTCGCGGCCAGGGTCTGGGCCAGCAGGTGCCGCGGGGCCGAGCGCTGGAAGAGGGCCGTCGACAGCGCGGCGTACGGAGGCCAGAGCAGACCGGCGGCGGCGAACCCGACGACCGCGACGGCCGTCGGCGCTCCCAGCCCGGTCGGCAACAGGAACACGCCGAAGGCGACGACGATGCCGGTCGTGGTCGGCCACATCGGCCGGCGGCTCAGGTATCCGGCCAGTACGGAGCCGAGGACCGCGCCGATCCCGAACGCGGTGTAGAAGGCGGCCAACAGACCCGCCGGACCACCCAGGCCGTCCGACACGTGCAGCGGCAGGGCGACGTACACAGGACCGAAGAGGCAGAAGAAGGCGGAGCTCAGGCCGAGCAGCCCCAGCAGGGCCGGACTGCGGCGGATGACGGCGAAGCCCGCGGTACGGGAACCGCCTTCCCCGGGTGCGGGCGCCTCGCCGTGCGGGACGCCGAAGAAGAACGTGGCGGCCAGGACGAGGAAGGTCGCCGCGTCGACGGCGATCACGGTCACGGCGCCACCGCAGAGGATGAGGACGCCGGCGAGCGGCGGGCCGAGGACGGTGGAGAGCGAGCCGACACCGGACAGGACGGCGTTGCCGGCCAGATGGTCGCGCTCGGGCAGCAGTCGGGCCAGCAAGGTGTAGACGCCGGCCTGGCCCCACGAGTGAAGGACGGAGGAGAGGGCGAGCAGCACGACGTACAGCCCGATGCTCAGCATCCCGAGGGCGTGGAACACGGGAACCGCTCCCAGGGCGGTGGCGCGCAGCAGCGCGTCGCAGGCGACCAGCCGGGCCGGGGACCGGTGGCGCAGGTGGCGTCCCAGGAGGACCGCGCCCGCCGCGCCCGAGAGCGTGTAGGCCGCGGCCGCCGACGCGACCCACATCCCCCGTTCTGCCGCCGGTGCGAGCTCGATCGCCAGCCAGCTCACACCGACCACGGCCATGCCGTCGCCGAGCGAGGAGACGGCGAATCCCGGTAACAGCCGGCGCAGCGTCGAGTGGGCGAACACCGGCCGGTAGGGCGAGGCACTGACGGTCCGGGCGGCTTTCAGTTTCAGTTTCAGTGGCACGGTATGCACGCTTCCGGGAATAGACGGTTCACCATGTCGTCATCGTTGCCGCGCACCCCACTGCCGCAGCGGTCCGTTCACTCTGGGCATGGTCCTTTCACCCTGGGCGCAAGACGCCCGCCCGGCCGGGCGCGGTCGGGTGCGGCGCCACCCCGCACGGCGGCACGGCGCCGCCGCGGGAGCGCCCGGGCGCGGCACACTGGCCGTGTGAAGGCAGACCCGAGCCGTTCCGCGCGGCCGCGGCGCGCGCTGGGCGCCGTCAGCGGGCTCGTCGCCGCGTTCGCCGGCCTGGCGGTGGCGGAGCTGGCCTCGGCCGCCGTGCGGCCCGAGGCTTCGCCGGTCACCGCAGTCGGCGGGGCGGCGGTCGACGTGACGCCCGTGGCCGTCAGGGAATGGGCGATCGGGCTCTTCGGCACCTCCGACAAGCTGGTGCTGACGCTCGGCATCATCGCGGTCCTGGCCGTGGTCGCGGCCTTGGCCGGGCTGCTCGCCGTACGCCACCTGCCCGCCGGGCTCGCGGTCGCGGGCGGGTTCGGGCTGCTGGGGGCGGCGGCCGCGCTCAGCCGTCCGGAGGCCTCCTGGCGGGACGCGCTGCCGTCGCTGGTGGGCGGAGTGACCGCCGCCGGGGTGCTGTACCTGCTGGTCACGGCGGCGACGCGGCCCCGCCCGGCCGGGGCGCCGCCCTCCGGGACCTGGGCGATGGACCGGCGCGGCTTCGGCCGGGTGGTCACCGCCGTCCTGGTGGGCTCGGCCGCGGCAGGCTTCGCCGGGCGGCGTCTGGCTGCCCACGGTTCGGCCGGCGCCACCGCCTCCCGGGCCCGCTTCGTCCTCCCCCGGCCCACCGTGCCCGCGCCGCCCGTACCGGCCGGGGCCGACCTGCGGGTGCCCGGGCTCTCCCCGTTCCTCACGCCCGCCCGCGACTTCTACCGGGTGGACACCGCCCTGGTCGTCCCCCGCGTGGACGCGGACACCTGGCGGCTGCGCATCCACGGGGAGGGAGTCGCCCGACCCCTCACCCTCGGCCTCCGGGAGCTGCTCGACCGGCCGCTGGTCGAGCACGACATCACCCTCACCTGCGTGTCGAACGAGGTCGGGGGCCCGTACGCGGGCAACGCCCGCTGGCTCGGCGTACGCCTCGCCGACCTGCTGCGCGAGGCGGGCGTGCGGCCGCCGTCCCAGGGCGGTCGGGCCGATCAGCTGGTGGCGCGTTCGGTGGACGGCATGACGCTCGGCACGCCCGTCGAAGCCGTCATGGACGGCCGGGCGGCGCTGCTCGCCGTCGGCATGAACGGCGAGCCGCTGCCCTTCGCCCACGGCTTCCCCGTCCGGATGGTCGTACCGGGCCTGTACGGGTACGTCTCCGCCTGCAAATGGCTGACCGAGCTGCGGCTGACCACCTTCGCCGCCTACGACGCCTACTGGGTGCGCAGGTCCTGGGCCCAGCAGGCCCCGGTCAAGACGCAGTCGCGGATCGACACTCCGCGCCCGTACGCCGCCCTGGCGCCGGGCCGGGTGGCGGTCGCCGGGGTGGCGTGGGCGCAGCACCGCGGCATCGAGGGGGTCGAGGTACGGGTGGACGGCGGCCCCTGGCAGCAGGCGCGGCTCGGCGCCGCGGACGGGGTCGACACCTGGCGGCAGTGGGTGTGGCCGTGGGAGGCGACCCCCGGGCGGCACACGCTGGAGGTGCGCGCGACGGACGGCACGGGCGCCGTCCAGACCGGGGTCCGCACCGGCACCGTGCCGGACGGGGCGACCGGCTGGCACGCGGTGGAGGTACGGGTCAACACCCTCGGCTGAACTGCCTCGGCGGCACGTCCGCGGACCGGACGCGCTTCCCGGTGCTGGTGCTGCTCCACGGTCATCCGGGCACGCCCCGCACGTGGATCGGCCTCGGCGACATGCCGGGCGGGCACGGCCCTGGACGCGGATCCGCTGACGGGTGACCCGGAGGTGCCGGCCGACCGGACGCGTCACCCCTGGAACGCTTGCGGAGTGCGACGGGTGACACCCCCCGTTAGCCTGCGTGACGGGGCGTGCAACCGCGAGGCGGGGGAACCGGGGAACCTTCGCCTCTACCCGCATGGAGGCACCACTGTGCGCAGTTCCAGGATCCTCACCCTCACCTGTCTGCACCTGCTTCTGGGCGCTTCGCTGGCCGGCGGATGCACCCTCGGCCGGGCCGAGAGCGCCGCGAGGCAATGCCCGGCCGGCCAGGTCTCCCGGGGCGGCACGTGCCTCCCGGCCGATACGGAGGACTTCACCGGGCGACAGGTCGCCGACGCGCTCAAGAAGTACAGACTGACGGCGGCGATGGCCGAGGTGTGGGTCGACGGGGAGCGCGTCTCGGCCGCCGCGGCCGGGGAGACCATGACGGGCTTCCCCGCGACGACGGACATGCGTTTCCGGATCGGGTCGGTCGCGATCCCCTACTTGACGACCGCGCTGCTCAAGCTCGTCGACGAGGGCGAGGTCGCGCTCGACGACAAGATCTCCCGTTGGCGCCCGGACCTTCCGCACGCGGACGAGATCACGCTGAAGATGCTGGCCTCGACCTCCTCCGGGTACGCGGACTACGTCACGGACCGGGCCTTCATCGCCGATCTCTACAAGAACCCCTTCCGGACCTGGACGGCGGAGGAGCGCGTGAAGATCTCGGTCTCCAAGCCCCTGGTGCTGGCCCCCGGTTCGGGCTTCGCCTACTCGCACGCCAACTGGGTGATCCTGGGCGACATCATCTCGAAGGTGAGGCGGAAGCCCCTCGACGAGGTGATGGTCCAGGAGGTGCTCGAGCCGCTCGGCCTGAGCCACACCGCCATCTCGTCGAAGGCGGACATCCCCGAGCCGGTGCTGCACTCCTTCGACAACGAGCGGGGCGTGTTCGAGGACGCCACCTACTGGAATCCCTCGTGGACGCTCGCGCCGGGCGCGGTGATGACGGGAACGCTGGAGGACATGGCGAAGTCCTTCGCGGCGATCGGTGAGGGGAAACTGCTGACGCCCGAGTCGCACAAGGCCCAGCTGACCGGCGTCGTGAAGGTCAAGGGGGACACCTGGTTCGGGCTGGGCCTGCCCGTGCAGAACACCTGGATCGTCCAGAACCCGTCCTTCGCCGGCTACGAGGGCACGGTCGCCTACCTGCCGTCCAGGAAGATCGCCATCGCGACGGTGGCGACGCAGGGCCGCGGCAGCACCGTCCAGAACGCCAGCTCCCACGTGTTGCAGGCGATCGCCGAGCACCTGGCCCCGGAACGGCCCCTCACTCTGGGATGAGGGGCCGCCGCCGGCCGGGTCCGGTCCCGGCGGACGGCAGGGTCAGGTGGCGGACGCGCTACTTTCCGGCCAGGCGGACCGGGAGCATCTCGACGCTGTTGCCGATGAAGCTGCGCTGGTGCGGGAGTTCGGCCTCGGGGGTGGCGAGGTCGAGGTCGGGGAAGCGGGTGAAGAGCCGCTCCAGGGCGGTGGTGGCCTCCAGGCGGGCGAGCGGGGCACCCACGCAGTAGTGGGCGCCGTGCCCGAAGGAGAGGTTGCGGCCGGCGGTGGGGCGGGTGATGTCGAAGCGGTCGGCGTCCGGGCCGTGGAAGGCCTCGTCGCGGCCGGCGGCGGTGTAGCCGGCGAGCACCGGGGTGCCCTGCGGGATGACGGCGCCGTCGACGGTCAGGTCGCGGGTGGGGTAGCGGAAGGGGAACCAGCTGACCGGGCCGTCCCAGCGCAGGGTCTCGTCCACCACGTCCGACCAGGTCGCCTTGGACTCCAGGACGAGGTCGAGCTGGTCCCGGTGGGTGCACAGGGCGCGGACGGCGTTGCTGATGAGGTTCAGGGTGGTCTCGTGACCCGCGACGAGCATCAGCCGCATGGTGCCGATGAGTTCGGCCTCGCTGAGCCGGTCGCCGTCGCCGTCGCGGGCGGCTATCAGGGCGCTGGTGAGGTCGTCGCCCGGGGTCTGCCGGCGGGTGGCGGCGATCGTCCCCATGAGCTCGACCAGCTCGCGTACGGCGGCCATCGCCTCGGCGGGGGTGGTGTCGGTGGCGATGATCACCTTGTTGGACAGGTGGTGCAGCCGGCCCCGGTGCTCGGGGTCCACCCCGAGCAGCTCGCAGATGACGCTCATCGGGAGCGGGAGCGCGAAGTGCTCGCGCAGGTCGGCGACCCCGTCGGGGGCTTCGGCCGCGGCCCGGGCGAGGTCGTCGAGGAGTTCGCCGGTCAGCTCCTCGACGCGCGGCCGCAGCCTTTCCACCTGGCGGGCCGAGAAGGCCTTGCCGACCAGGGCGCGGAGCCGGCGGTGGTCCTCGTCGTCGGCGGTGTGCATGCCCTGGGCGTTGGCGAAGGCCCGCAGCGGCCAGTCCCGGGGGATGGAGCCGTCGTGCAGGGCCGGGAAGTGCCGGGCGTCCTTGGCCACCTCGGGGTGGCCGAGGAACTCCTTCAGCGCGTCATGGCCCAGGACGACCGCTCCGGGCACCCCGCCGGGGAGTACGACCTGGGCCACCGGGCCGTGCTCGGCGCGCAGACGGGCGTTGAGGGCGTGGGGGCAGCCTCCCGCGGGGTCGATGACGTGCGGGGCGCCCGAGGCGGACGGGACGGGTGCAATGGGGGACGACAAGCCGGCTCTCCTGACCTGATGGACGAAACTCGGTCAACGGTGCGGCTTCGGGGGCGGGTTGGACAAGCCCGCCCTCCGCGCGTCTCAGAACCAGTTCACGGTGAGGGCGAAGACCGTGCCGGCGGTGGCCCCGGTGGAGTCGGTCGCGGTGGCGGTGACCTGGACCGTGCCGCCGGCCCAGGGCTTGCCGGCGATCCGGCCGGAGGCGCTGTCGAGGGTCATGCCCCAGGGCAGGCCGGCGGCGGCGTACCGGACGGGGGGCTTTCCGCCGGTGGTGGTGAGCTGAACGGTGCAGGACTGGTTGAACTTGCACGTCTGCGCCCCGGGGTCGGTGAGCCTCAGGTCACCGGGGGTGGGAGTCGGGGTCGGAGTGGGAGTTGGAGTGGGGG
>NZ_JARAYQ010000174.1:0-18358 GCF_033794505.1 Streptomyces sp. MB09-01
TGGCAGACTTCCTCCACACCTACAACCACCACCGCTGCCACACCGCACTGGACGGCAAGCCACCGATCAGCCGTGTGAACAACCCTGCGGGTCAATACACCTAGGTGGTCGCCGCGGCGACCGCGCTGTACGTGCGCCCGCCCGCGACGTAGTCGCCCAGCGGGACCATGCCGAAGCCCTCGACGTGCACCTTCCAGGACGGCACGTTGCCGGCTTCGATGAACGCCACGACCGCGTCGGCCCGTTCCGAGGCCGCCGCCACGGCCATGGTGAACAGGGCCCGGGCCACGCCCCGCCCCCGGTACGCGGCGTCGACCACGACCGGCCCGTAGAGCAGCCACCGCGCCTCGCCGAGCGGGTGCCCGTCCCACTCCAGGGTTTCCTGGGCCCGGAGCAGCCCCGCGACCGGCGGCGACGGATCGGCCAGATCCGCCGCGACCGACAGGGCCAGCAGGCCGGCGACCCGGCCGCGGTCGTCCGCGACCAGCAGCTGCCCGGCCCGGGCCATCGCCCGCAGGACGCCGGCGTCGAAGCGGCCCTGCACGAATCCCTGCTCCGCCCGTTGCCGCTCCGTGAGGGCGTCGTGGTGGTTGGCGGCGAAGAGCTCGGCCATGGCGGGCGCGTCGGCCTCGGTGGCGTACCGGTACTCCATGCCGCGATCGTGCCACGCGCGCCCCGCCCGACCCCCTCGCCGACACCGACTCCTAGACCGGGTGGTGCAGGGCCCCGGCCCGGGCGAGGTCGACCGCGGCGCCCGTACCCACGTCCAGGAAGCACTCGGCCTGCCACGCCTGCGTTCCCCGGGCCTGCCGGCTCTCCACCGCGACCCACGGCGGGTACACCCGGAAGGCGCGCTTCCCGCCCGACCCGTTCACGGACAGGATGCCGCGCTCACGGAGCACCTGGCGGGGGAACACGAACTGCCCGAAACCGTCCCCGTCCCTGGCACTGACCACGACGAGGTCGACGGGATCCTCCACGTCGAACGGCCGGATCGGCCCGGCGTCGGACCGCTTCCACACCGTGACGAACTGCCCGGCCTTCGTCGGGGTCGTCCTGGCCGCGCGGAAGGTCACGCGCAGCCCGTCCAGCGTGAACGCGTACGCCCCGTACCCGGCACTCTCCGCCTCGGCGGCCGGCCGGGAACACGTGAACCCGCACCGGTCGTAGACCAGCGCCTTCGCCACGAGGAGATCCTCGTGCACCGCCCCCGCCCCTGCCCCCGTACCCGCGCCCGCCCAGGACCCGGGCTCGGTCGCCCCGGACTCAGCCGTGGTCATAGACGGTCACCTCCACGTCCCGTGCGCACAACGCGTCGGTGATCAGCGGCTCGATGCGCGACCAGGAGCCGCCCGCGAGCCCGCACCCGATGCGCGGCATGTGGACACCGGCGCCCAGCTCGACGGCGTGATCGGCCAGCGCACCGAGGCAGCGCCGAACGGCGTCGTAGCGGATCGGCGGCCCCCCACTCCCGGTGCGCATGCCGCGCTGCCCGACCATGTTGGCCACCCACACGTCGGGCTTCACCCGCACCACCTGCACGGAGCCGAGCCCGAAGTCGTTCCCGCTGCGCCCCCGGTGCCAGGCCCGGTACGCCGCCTCGGGCTCGGGCCACCGCTTCGAGACGGCCAGCACGAAGCCCTTCCCCCACCCGCCGAGGTCGTTGCAGACATGGGCGATGACCTTGGGCCCCTTGGCCTGAGGGCTCGTCGCGTCCCCGGCGATGATCCTGAGCGGCTTCATCTCCCGAACGCTACGCGAGCCCACTGACAACGCGGGCCGGGCCGGACGGGAGCCCCCGCCCGGCCCCGCCGCCCCTCACAGGTACTCGCGCGCGAACTCCACCGCCCACTCCACCGCCGCCACCGGGATCGCGGCCGACTCCGGGGCGATGGTGATCCGGGCGGACTCCCAGCCCTGGTCGTGTTCGCGGAAGATCGCGAAGTGTCCGTCCTCCGCAGCTCCTTCCGGTCTGACCACGAACTCGATCGCCCGGTCGTCGCCGTCCGTGCCGACCGTGGTGATCGCCATGTCACCGACTACGAACTCCACTGCTCGCGCCCCTCAATAGCCGCTGTTCAGGTACACCAGGAAAAGCAGCGCCAGCAAGATCGCCCCTGCCGCCATGAGGGCGCCGGCCACGGCCACGATCACCGCGCCGACCCGTTCCGTGCCCCGGCGGTAGTCCGCCGGCTTCCACTCGCCCTGGTTCATGCACCCAGCCTCACGGCACCCGCGTCCCGCCGCATGAGTGCGCGTACTCATGCGGCGTACTCAGTCACCCTCGGTTCTCAGCCGTTCCCCGAGGTGACGAGGGCAACATCCGCCACTTCGGCGCGATCCGCACGCACCCATTCCGCAGGCCGGAACGCGACCGCGGCCCCGGATTCCAAGGAGGGACCGCATCAGCACCCACCCATTGCCCGAAACGGGACATTTCCCCTTTCGGGTCCGTCTTCGAAAAGGCACGTCACGCCTGCTCCCGGGCCCGTAAGCTCCCGTCATGCAGGTGATCCAGTCAACCAAACTCGCCAATGTCTGCTACGAGATCCGCGGGCCCGTGCTCGAAGAGGCCATGCGGCTCGAAGCAGCAGGTCATCGCATCCTCAAGCTCAACACCGGCAACCCCGCGGCCTTCGGCTTCGACTGCCCGCCGGAGATCCTTGAGGACATGCTCCGCAACCTGGGCAACGCCCACGGTTACGGTGACGCGAAGGGGCTGCTCTCCGCGCGCCGCGCGGTCATGCAGCACTACCAGACCAAGGGCATCGACCTTGACGTCGAGGACATCTACCTCGGCAACGGCGTCTCCGAGCTGATCCAGATGTCGATGCAGGCGCTGCTCGACGACGGCGACGAGGTGCTGGTCCCTGCGCCGGACTACCCGCTGTGGACCGCGTCCGTCTCCCTCGCCGGCGGCACGGCCGTGCACTACCGCTGCGACGAGCAGGCCGACTGGATGCCGGACCTCGCCGACATCGAGCGCAAGGTCACCGACCGCACCAAGGCGATCGTGATCATCAACCCGAACAACCCGACCGGCGCGGTCTACGACGAGGAAATGCTGCGCGGGCTGACGGACATCGCCCGCCGCCACAACCTGGTCGTCTGCTCGGACGAGATCTACGACCGGATCCTCTACGACGGCGCCGTGCACCACAACACCGCCGCCATCGCCCCCGACCTGCTGACGCTGACCTTCAACGGGCTCTCGAAGAACTACCGCGTCGCCGGCTACCGGGCCGGCTGGATGGCGGTCTGCGGCCCGAAGAAGCACGCCTCCTGCTACATCGAGGGCCTCACGGTCCTGGCGAACATGCGCCTGTGCGCGAACATGCCCTCGCAGCACGCCGTGGCCACCGCGCTCGGCGGCCGGCAGTCGATCGAGGACCTGGTCCTGCCCGGCGGGCGGATCCTGGAACAGCGCAACGTCGCGTACGAGATGCTCACCCAGATCCCGGGCGTCACCTGCGTGAAGCCGAAGGGCGCGCTGTACGCCTTCCCGCGGCTGGACCCGTCCGTCTACAAGATCAAGGACGACCGGCAGATGGTCCTCGACCTGCTGCGGGCCGAGAAGATCATGGTCGTGCACGGTACGGGCTTCAACTGGCCCGAGCCCGACCACTTCCGGATCGTGACCCTGCCGAACGCCACGGATCTGGCCGATGCCGTGACGCGGATCGGGAACTTCCTCGACGGCTACAGCCAGCTCTAACGGCGGGCACGACGACGACCAGCAACAGGATTCAGCTCAACTTTAGAACCAATCCAATGTAGGATGGTCTCCTGACCACGCAGGAGGCCACCTCATGTACGAGCCGATCCGCACCAAGTCGGTCGTCCACCGCATGGGCGACGCCCCGTCCGACTACCCGCACAGCAGCCGCGGCGAAGCGCTGGACATTCAGCTCGCCGGCCACCTCGCGGCCCTGCTCGCCGTCACCGACGAGCTCGGCCTCGACGAGGCCGCCGCCGAGATCGCCGTCCAGGTCGCCCGGCTGCGCGGGTCCCAGCCCGCGCGTGCGCAGCGGCGCCCCGCCGCGGACGTCGCCGCGCTGCACCAGCGCGCGCACGACCTCGCCGCCCGCGCGCTCCTCGTCGCCGCCTCCCGCGCCGACACCACCGTCGCGATCCTCGCCGCCGAGCGCATGGACGCGCACGCCGCCGCCCTGAAGTCCGCGGACCTGGCCGGCGCCCTCTAGACGGCCCCGGTCCGGGGCCGCGGAGGCTCCGGACCGGGTGCCACACCCCGCGGTCGGCCGCCCTCGCGCGACGTGCGCCGCGGCACGTTCCGCGGCCCGCTGCAGGGGCGGGAATTGGACAGAATCCGGTGCTCCGAACACGATGAGGGCTGAAAGTTCGCGGCAGCACGGGGGAGGCCGCTCACGAGGTCCCACTCCTCCACGCCGCTTCGTCCCCATTTCAGCAGCATGGAGAGACTTCACCGATGAGCTTCGGCGACCCGAACAACCCCTACGGCCAGCAGCCCCCGCAGGGCCAGCCCGGCTACCCGCAGCAGGCCCCGCAGGGCGTCCCCCCGCAGTACGGCTACCCGCAGCAGCCTCCGCAGGGCGCGGCTCCGCAGTACGGCTACCCGCAGCAGACGCCTCCGCCGCCGGCCTACGGCTACCCGCAGCAGCCGGGCATGCCGGGGATGCCGGGCGCGGGCATGCCGCCGCTGGCCCACTGGGGTCTGCGCGTCGGCGCGTACCTGCTCGACGCGCTGATCATCGCCGGCCCGATGTACGCGGTGATCGGCATCGGCGCGGCCATCGCCGGCGGCGACTCCGACTCCGTGGCGGCCGGTGTCCTCAGCCTCGTCGGCTTCCTGTACGCCATCGGCATGGGCTTCTTCCAGCTCTACAAGGAAGGCACCACCGGCCAGACGACCGGCAAGAAGGTCGTCGGGATCAGCCTGCACAAGGAGGCCGACGGCGCGACCCTCGGCTTCGGCATGGCCTTCGTGCGCAAGCTGGCGCACATGCTCGACGGCATCCCCTGCTACATCGGCTGGCTGTGGCCGCTGTGGGACGCCAAGAAGCAGACCTTCGCCGACAAGGTGTGCGGCACCGTCGTCGTCAAGGTCAAGTGACCCCTTGAGCGCGCACACCGGCCCGCGCCGCCCGGCGCGGGCCGGTGACGCGGGCCGGTGACGCGGGCCGGTCGCGGCGCCGCCGGGGCGTGTCACGGCCCGTCAGGCGTGTCGGGAGTCCGCGCGAACTCGGCGCCCGCGACCCCGCACCACGGCACCGTCGCCACCGGCCACACCGGGCCGACGGCCTCCCCGTGCTCGGTCGCGCCCGGGGCCACGCCCGGGATCCTCAGCAGCGCCTGGGCGGCCCGGCGTTCCGGGTCCGGTTCCGCGCCGTCGCGGAACTCCACCGTGACGACGTACGCGCCGGCGCCCTCGGCCCGCCCCGCCGCCTCCACCGCGGCCACCACCCGCCGGCTCGCCGGATCGATTCGGCACCCGGTGACCCGTACGTCCTCCAGGGCCGCCCGGGGCGGCGCCTCGGGGGGTTCGCCGCCGCTCGCCCACACGTACAGGCCCAGCGGGGCGAACACCAGCAGCCCGGCCAGCGTCACCAGGCCGACCAGCCAGCCCTGCCACTTCAACGCGCTCACGCCCATGCCCCGATCCTCCCGGGCCACCGCCCCGCCCACCAGCACCCACGGGCTCACACAGCATTTCGAAGTGGGACCGCCTGGACACCTGACGTTCATTCAACTCATCGCGGAATGTGGGTTTCCGCGAGCACGCTGCACCCGTGAGACGCATCCTAGGAATCGTCCTGGGCCTCCTCCTGATCGGCGGCGTGCTCTACGTCGTCGCCTTCCAGGGGCAGGATCACCCAGAAACCACGGCAACGAAGACCGTGCGTGGCGTCATCGGCTCGGAGAAGTCCGAATTCTTCCGCGACCCGGACGTCGTCAAGGCCCTTGCGGACAAGGGCTACACCGTGAAGACGGAGACCTCGGGCTCCTGGGCGATGGACCAACTCGCCCTCAAGGAGTTCGACTTCGCCTTCCCCAGCAGCAGTGAACCCGCCAAGGAGGTAGCGGCCGCCGCCGGGGTCAAGGGCGCCCAGGAGACCAAGCCCTTCTACTCCCCGCTCGTGGTCATCGCCCGCGCCAACGCCGCCGAGGTGCTGGCCGACAACGGCCTCGCCAGGACGACCGGCAAGAACCTCGGGACCCTGCTCATGGGGCCCTTCCTCAAGGCCGCCGCCGAGGACCGCACGTGGCAGCAGCTGCCCGGTTCCTCCGCCCACACCGAGCTGACCGGCACGCTGTTCATCAAGACCACCGACCCGGCCACTTCCAACTCCGGCGCCCTCTTCCTCGCGGCCGCCTCCAACGTCGCGAACGCCAACAGCGTGGTCGCCGACGACGCCGGCATCGAGCGCACCGCACCGCTGATGCGCAAGCTGATCTCCGTCCAGGGCGCCCTCGAACAGAGCACCGACGACCCGTTCCGGGCCTTCATCAGCGGCAGCGGCGAACCGCTGATCCTGGTGTACGAGTCCCAGGTGGCCTCTCTGCTGCTCCAGCACCAGAACCCCGGCGACATGGTCGTGCTCTACCCGGACACCACCGTCAACACGGCGCACACCTTCGTCCCGCTCACCGAGCAGGCGAAGGAGCTGGGCACCCTCCTCGCGACCGATCCCAGGCTGCGCGAGCTGGCCGTGCAACGGGGGTTCCGCCCGCAGGACGGCGTGCCCGAGTTCACCGCCGCCACCGCACCGCACGCCGGCTACCTCAACCCCGGGCTGACCGGGATCCGCCAGGTCGGCACACCCACCGTCAAGATCCTCATGGCGCTCGCCCAGCGGGCCAGGGGTTAGGGGCCACACCATGACACTGACACCTCCCGAGGACGGCACGTTCGTCCTCAGCGCGCCCGAGCCGGTCCCGCCCGTCCGCCGCGAGCAGGCCGCCGGGCTGGTCCCGCTGCAGGACGGCGTACGCGACGAGATGGCCCGCCGGGCCGGTGAGTACGTCGGCTCGCTCGCCGGGATCGACACCCGCTCCCCCGAGTTCGCGCACCGCATCGGCGAGATCGCCGGGCTCGGCGCGGCCGACATGCGCAGCGCCGCGCAGCAGTCCAACCGGATGCTGGAGCGGGCCGTACGCACCCTCGGCGCGGACGGCGGCGGCGACGCCCAGGCGCGCGTCGCCGGCTCCCTCGTCGAACTGCGCCGCACCGTCGAGGACCTCGACCCGCGGGACACCCCCGGCAAGGGGTTCGGCAAGCTGCTGGCGAAGCTGCCGGGCGGCAACAGGTTCCGCGACCACGTGGCCAGGTACGCCTCCTCGCAGGCCACCCTCAACAAGATCGTGGGCTCGCTGCGCAGCGGCCAGGACGAGCTGCGCCGCGACAACGCGGCCCTGCACACCGAACGGGCCCGCCTGTGGGAGACCATGGGCAAGCTCCAGGAGTACGCCGTCCTCACCGAGGCCCTGGACGGGGCCGTCGAGCAGCGGATCGCCGAGGCGGAGCACACCGACCCGCAGGCGGCCGACGCCCTGCGCGCGGACGTGCTCTTCCCGGTCCGGCAGAAGCACCAGGACCTGCTGACGCAGCTGGCCGTCTGCGCGCAGGGCTACCTGGCGATGGACGTGGTCCGGCGCAACAACGACGAGCTGATCAAGGGCGTGGACCGGGCGGCCACCACCACCGTCTCCGCGCTGCGGATCGCGGTCATGCTGGCCGCGGCCCTCGACCACCAGCGCAAGGTGATCGAGCAGGTCAACGCCCTGAAGGGGACCACCGAGGACCTGATCCGGGGCAACGCGGAGATGCTGTCCACGCAGAGCGGCGAGATCCAGCGGATCGCGGCCGACCCGGCGGTGGGGGCGGAAACGCTGCGGACGGCCTTCGCCCAGATCTACAAGACGCTCGACGCGATCGACACCTTCAAGGTGCAGGCCACGGAGAACATGGCCGCGACCGTGGAGTCGCTGGCCGGGGAGCTGCAGACCGCCTCGGCGTACCTGGCCCGTACCCGCACCGCCAGTGCGCTCGAAGGAGGTGCCCGGTGAGGCGGAACCGGATCAGCGCTCTGATCGCACTCGCCACGCTCGCCACGGCGACGGCCTGCACCTCCGGGGGTCCGGCCGGGCCTGCGGAGTCGAAGTACGAGGAGGGCCGACTGCGGGTGCTGGCGTCCAGTGAGCTCTCCGACATGGAGCCCGTGCTGAAGGCCGCGAAGGCGGCCACCGGGGTCACGGTCGACCTGACCGCGTCCGGGACCCTCGACGCGGTCGAGCAGATCGCCTCGGGGACGGCCGACGGGAAGTACGACGCGATCTGGCTGTCCTCCAACGACTACCTGCGGCTGCGGCCCGAGGCGGCGGGGAAGCTGTCGAGCGAGACGCCGGTGATGTCCTCGCCGGTGGCCATCGGCGTCAAGCCGGAGGCGCTGGCCCGGCTGGGCTGGAAGCCCGGCGAGGTGACCTGGTCGGCGGTGCACGAGGCGGTGGCCGGCGGGAAGCTGACGTACGGGATGGCGGACCCGGTGCGCTCCAACTCCGGTTTCTCCGCCCTGGTCTCGGTGGCGTCGGGCCTGTCGGGCGCGCAGTCGGCGCTGAGCGAGGCCGACGTGAAGTCGGCCCAGCCCAAGCTGAAGGAGTTCTTCTCCGGGCAGAAGCTGACCTCGGGTTCCTCCGGCTGGCTGGCGAGTGCGTACGGCAAGCGCGGTGACGTGGACGCGCTGGTGAACTACGAGTCGGTGCTGCTGTCCGTGAACCGGGACGCGAAGGACGTGAAGGCGCCTCTGACGGTGATCCGGCCGCGCGACGGAGTGGTCACCGCGCACTACCCGCTGACCCTGCTGACCTCCGCCCCGGAGGGGGCCCGCGATGCGGGGCGGGCGCTGACGGACTACCTGCGCGGCCCCGAGGCGCAGAAGGCGATCACCGAGCAGACCTTCCGCCGGCCGGTCGCGGCCGGGGTGACGCCGGCCGCCGGGCTGGACCCGGAGAAGCGGCACGAGCTGCCCTTCCCGGGCTCGCGTTCGGTCGCGGACGGGTTGCTGGCCTCGTACGAGAACGAGCTGCGCCGGCCCTCGCGGACGGTGTACGTGCTGGACACCTCGGGTTCGATGAGCGAGGAGGACCGCATCGGGCGGCTGAAGTCGGCGCTCACCGATCTGACGGGCAGCGGGACTTCGGGCACGGGCCGGCGGTTCCGGGACCGTGAGGAGGTGACGCTGCTGCCCTTCGGGTCCAAGGTGAAGAAGGTGCGCACGCACGTCGTCGAGCCCGGCAACCCGGGGCCGGCCCTTGACGCGATCCGCGGCGACGTGAAGTCGCTGGAGCCGGACGGGGGCACGGCGGTCTACGGCAGCCTGGAGGCGGCCTACCAGCACCTCGGCAAGGGCGGCGCGGACGCGTTCACCTCGATCGTGCTGATGACGGACGGGGAGAACACCGAGGGCGTCGGGGCCAAGCACTTCGACTCCTTCTACGCGGCCCTGCCCGAGGCGCAGAAGCAGCCCCCGGTCTTCGCGGTGCTCTTCGGGGACTCGGACCGCAAGGAGCTCACCCACATCACCGAACTGACCGGCGGGCGGCTCTTCGACGCCACCGGCGGGACCGGGTCGCTGGCCGGAGCCTTCGAGGAGATCCGTGGCTACCAGTAGGGGCGGCCGCAGCGGCGGCGGTGCGGCCGGCCGGGTGCTCGGCTACCTGGAGTCGAGGAAGAACCTGGCCGGCTCCGCCTGTGGCGTGGTGGGTCTCGGCCTCACCCTCGCCGGGGTGGCCGGCGCGTACTGGCCGGTGGTGGTGGCCGGGCTCTACGGCGCGGGCGCGCTGATCGCCCCGCCGGAGCGGGCGGCGCCGCCGCCGTTCGATCCGAGCGAGGAACTCGACGTGCTGCGCGAGGACTTCGCGCGGCTGCGGGAGTACCTGGGCGAGGTGGAGCTGCCGGAGGCGGCCGGGAGCCGGCGGGCCGGGCTGCTGGAACTGTACGGGGCGCTGCTGGAGCCGGGGTGGGTGGCCGAGGTCCTGGTCACCGAGCCGGAGGCGGTGCACGCGCTGTCCCGGGCGATCCGGCGGGACGTGCCCGAGTGCGTGGACACCTACAACCGGACCCGCTGGTGGAACCGGCTGACGCCGGGCGGGGAGTCCCCGGAGCGCCACCTGGAGCGGCAGCTGGGCCTGCTGTTCGAGGAGGCGGAAAGCGTGACGGCGGACCTCCGCGAAGCAGAGGCCCGCCGTCAGCAGACGCACACGGCCTATCTGGAGGAGCGCGGACGCTCCTGAAGACAGGCCGGTGCAGCGGTGGGAACCGCTTGGTCGGGGGCTCCCACAGCGGTGGGCGCCGCTTGGTCGGGGGCTCCCACGTTCATTGGCCCGTTGTCGGGCTCGGGCTCAGCCCAGGCGCTCGACGAGCGCGTGGTACTGGTCCCACAGTTCCTTCGGCGTGTGGTCGCCGTAGGTGTTCAGGTGCTCGGGGACCAGGGCGGCCTCCTCGCGCCAGACCTCCTTGTCGACGCTGAGGAGGAAGTCGAGGTCCGCGGCCGGGAGGTCCAGGCCGTCGAGGTCGAGGGAGTCCTTGGTCGGCAGGATGCCGATGGCGGTCTCGACGCCCTCGGCGGTGCCGTCGAGGCGCTCGACGATCCACTTCAGGACGCGGCTGTTCTCGCCGAAGCCGGGCCACACGAACTTGCCCGCGTCGTTCTTGCGGAACCAGTTCACGTAGTAGATCTTCGGGAGCTTCGCCTGGTCCTTGTCAGCGGCCACCTTGACCCAGTGGGCCATGTAGTCGCCCATGTTGTAGCCGCAGAACGGCAGCATGGCGAAGGGGTCGCGGCGCAGCTCGCCGACCTTGCCCTCGGCGGCGGCGGTCTTCTCGGAGGCGATGTTCGAGCCGATGAAGACGCCGTGGTTCCAGTCGAAGGACTCGGTGACCAGCGGCACGGCGGAGGCGCGGCGGCCGCCGAAGAGGATCGCGGAGATCGGGACGCCCTTGGGGTCCTCCCACTCGGGGGCGATCGTCGGGCACTGGGAGGCCGGGACGGCGAAGCGGGCGTTGGGGTGGGCGGCGGGGGTCTCCGAGTCCGGAGTCCAGTCGTTGCCCTTCCAGTCGACGAGGTGCTTGGGCGCCTCTTCGGTCATGCCCTCCCACCACACGTCGCCGTCGTCGGTGAGCGCGACGTTGGTGAAGACGGTGTTCGCGTACATGGTCTTCATGGCGTTGGCGTTGGTGTGCTCGCCGGTGCCGGGCGCGACGCCGAAGAAGCCGGCCTCGGGGTTGATCGCGTAGAGGCGACCGTCCTCGCCGAAGCGCATCCAGGCGATGTCGTCGCCGATGGTCTCGACGGTCCAGCCGGGGATCGTGGGCTCCAGCATGGCCAGGTTGGTCTTGCCGCAGGCGGACGGGAACGCGGCTGCGACGTACTTCGCCTCGCCCTGCGGCGGGGTCAGCTTGAGGATCAGCATGTGCTCGGCGAGCCAGCCCTCGTCGCGGGCCATGACGGACGCGATGCGCAGGGCGTAGCACTTCTTGCCGAGCAGGGCGTTGCCGCCGTAGCCGGATCCGTAGGACCAGATCTCGCGGGTCTCCGGGAAGTGCGAGATGTACTTGGTGGTGTTGCACGGCCACGGCACGTCCTCCTGGCCCTCGGCGAGCGGAGCGCCGAGGGTGTGGACGGCCTTGACGAAGAACCCGTCGGTGCCGAGCTCGTCGAGGACGGGCTTGCCCATGCGGGTCATGGTGCGCATGGCGACGGCGACGTAGGCGGAGTCGGTGATCTCGACGCCGATCGCGGAGAGCTCGGAGCCGAGGGGGCCCATGCAGAACGGCACGACGTACATCGTCCGGCCCTTCATGGAGCCGCGGAAGATCCCCTGGTCGCCGGCGAAGATGTCCTTCATCTCGGCCGGGGCCTTCCAGTGGTTGGTCGGGCCCGCGTCCTCCTCCTCCTCGGAGCAGATGAAGGTCCGGTCCTCGACGCGCGCGACGTCGGAGGGGTCGGAGGCGGCGTAGTACGAGTTGGGGCGCTTCGTCTCGTCGAGCTTCTTGAACGTTCCCTTGGCGACGAGCTCCTCGCACAGGCGCTCGTACTCGCCCTCGGAGCCGTCGCACCAGACGACGCGGTCCGGCTGGGTGAGGGCTGCGATCTCGTCCACCCAGGAGATCAGCGCTGCATGCCTGGTGGGAAGAGTCGGACTGGTGGGAGCCGCGTTGTCGCGCGCCACGATTGCTCCTTGTTGAGGGGTGTGTTTGGTGTTTGCCCCGTGGGGGCTGCGACCCGGACGCTTCGCGCTCCGCTCATCCGGTGCCGACCGCACTCATCTGATCATCCGGTGGATGTGCGCATATGTCCAGAGGGCCTCTCACGTGAGCATTGCCACGTCCGTCAATCTTCCGTAAAGGCGACCGACGGAAACCTACGGACCCGTAGGTAGCATGGCGCCCATGACTTCTGACCCGGCCGCCGAGGCCACACCGGTAGTCGAGGCCCTGGAGGCGGCCGAGACCGCCCTGGAGGAAAAGCCGCTGCTGCGCGGCTGGCTGCACCTCGGGATGTTCCCCGCCGTGGTCGTCGCCGGCCTGGTGCTCATGGCCTTCACCGACTCGACCCGGGCACGGGTGGCCTGCGGGGTCTACATCCTTACGGCCTGCCTGCTCTTCGGCGTGAGCGCCGTCTACCACCGGGGCACCTGGGGGCCGCGCGGCGAGGCCATCCTGCGCCGGCTCGACCACGCCAACATCTTCCTGATCATCGCGGGTACCTACACGCCGCTGACCGTCCTGCTGCTCCCGCCCTCCACCGGTCGGACCCTGCTGTGGGCGGTGTGGATCGCGGCCGCCGCCGGCATCGCGTTCCGCGTCTTCTGGGTCGGCGCACCGCGCTGGCTCTACACCCCGTGCTACATCGCCATGGGCTGGGCTGCGGTCTTCTTCCTGCCCGACTTCATGCGCACCGGCGGCATCGCCGTCCTGGTCCTCGTGATCGTCGGCGGCCTCCTCTACAGCGCGGGCGGGGTCATCTACGGCATGAAGCGCCCCAACCCCTCCCCCCGCTTCTTCGGCTTCCACGAGGTCTTCCATTCCCTGACCCTCGCGGCCTTCGTGGCCCACTACGTCGGCATCTCGCTCGCCGCGTACCAGCACTGAGCCCGGGGGAGGGGCCCGGCCGCGAGCGCGCGGCCGGGCCCCTTCCCGTTGCGTTCAGCAGGCGTAGCCGTCACGGTCGGGGTCGAGGCGCAGCGGGTCGCTGCCGTTGACCTTCAGCCGCTGCGGGTACTGGTGCGAGGCCAGCCAGTCACAGCGGGCCTTGGGCGTCTCCTTCACCTCGGCCGGGAAGCGGGTCGGCACGCACACGTTGACCGTCCCGTAGTGCCGGTCGCAGCCGGCCACGCTGGGTGCGACCGGTACGGAGTCCCGCTTGGCGGGGTTCTGCTTGGCGGGCCCCAGCTCGTCCGCGAAGGAGTGCTCGTGCGCGGACGGCTGCTCCTGGGCGGCCGCCAGAGCCGACGGACCGCCCAGGTGCACCCAGGTCGCGATCGACGGGACGCCGTTCGCGTCGACCGCGAAGAGCATGTACCAGCCGGGCGGCGCCAGGTTGGGGTTGCTCGTCACGTTGAGGTCGACGTCGTTCCCGTTGACGGTCATCGGCAGGTCCACGAACCGCTGGTTCGGGTCCGAGGAGTGGGTGACCGCCGCCGGACGGATCAGCTCGGCCTTGGCAACCGGGCGGTTGACGGTGATCCGCTGCGTGTCCCCGTACACCCACTGCGTGTCGATCACCGAGGTGATCTGCGGGCGGGCGCCCTTGAAGAGGTAGGGCGGGGTGTAGATCGACACGTTGTGGTTGTAGGTGCCGTTGCCCGGGTTGTCGCCGACCGACATCACCCGGCCGTCCGGCATCAGGAAGGACGCCGAGTGGTAGGTCCGCGGGATCGGGTCGGTGGCCAGGCCCGGCTGGTAGGTGTTGGTCGTCGGGTCGAAGAAGGAGGCCTCGAAGACCGGGTCGGCCCGGTCGTGCAGCCCGCCGCCGGTCTCCAGCACCTTGCCGTCCGGCAGCAGCACCGCCGACACGTACATCTTGCCCTCGGCCCCGGTCTGCGGCCGCTTGCCCGCGCCCGTGTCGACCAGTCCCTGCGGGAGGTCCGGGCCGGCCGTGTAGGCGGGGCTCGGCTTCTTCAAGTCGATGATGTCGGTGATCCGGTTCGCGGCCGGGTTGGTCTCGTTGTTGCCGCCGCCGATGGTCAGGACCCGCTGGTCCTGCGCCGGGGGCAGCAGCACGCTCGCCGACTCGTCGCGCTGGTCCTTGTTCCGCAGGCCCGGCACGTCGGTGATGGTGTTGGCGTCGTAGTCGTAGATCGAGGCGCCGGTGCCCGGGGTGCCGTTGCCGAAGGTGTGGCTGCCCGAGTAGAAGAGCCGCCCGTCCTGCATGAGGATCATCGACGGGTACAGGCCCCAGTACGACCAGGTCTGGTTGACCTCGTTCATCGGCAGCCACTTGTTCTGCGCCGCCGAGAACTTCTCGGCGGTCACGTTGCCCGTGGAGTCCTCCTTCAGCCCGCCGAAGGAGATCACGTCACCGTTGCCGAGGACCGTCGCCGACGGGTACCAGTGCCCGCCGTTCATGTCGTTCGTCTTCGTGTAGGCCTCGGTCGCCGGGTCGAAGACGTAACTGTCCTTCAGCCCCTGGTAGCCGATCTTGCCGTCGGCGGACGGGTACCCCTTGTTGCCGCTCATCACCAGCACCCGGCCGTCCGCCAGCTGCACGTGGCCCGCGCAGAACATGTCCACCGGCGTCGGGACCGTCTTGAAGGTGCCGTTCGCCGGGTTGTAGACGGCCGAGGTGAAGGTGCCCGCGTTGAACTGGGCGATGTCGTTGCCCGAGCCGGCGATCAGCAGCACCTTCCCGTTCTTCAGCACGACGGCGTGCATCGAACGCACCGGGTTCTTGGCCGGGATCACCTCCCACTTGCCCTTGGCGCACTCCTGCGCCGTACCCGAGCAGACCGGCTGCGGCGGTACCGCGCCCACCTCCTCCAGCGCGTAGTCGTCGGTGGTGAGCGTGCCCACCCCGTAGACCGACAGGCCCCACGCGATCTTGTCGGTGTTGGGCGGCACGGCCGGCGTACGGACCTCCGTACGTGCCCAGGCCGCGCTGACGGGCGGATTCTGCAGGTCGGTCCAGTACTGCCAGCCCGCCGTCGTGTCGCGGCGGAACACCGTCACCGACACGTCCGGGGTGTCCGACTTGTACCAGGCGGACAGGTCGTACTGCTTCCCCGGCGTGACGGTCGGGGCGCAGGTGCTGTTCTCGGTGACCAGGGCCTTGCGGTCGCCGTCCACGCGGCGCGTGAGGGAGACCTTCATCGCCTTGGTGCCGGTGTGCGCCTCGGCCACGGTGGCGAAGGAGAAGTCGTTGTCGCCCCAGCCGGACTTGGACCAGCAGGACGGCATGTCGGCGCCGGCCGGGCCGGCCGTCTCGAAACCGGGATTGGAGAGCAGATTGGGCGGACCGGCCGTGGCCTGCTGCGGTGCGGTGAGCAGCAGGCCCGCGGTCATCGCCCCGACGGCGAGCAGCGCGGCCCGCCGCCCTGCCCTCCGCCGGATCGTCAGACGCATGGAAAGGATCCCTTCTGTGCGGCTCAACTCCTGGAGTGGCGGCCCGCCTGGAGCGGGGCGCCCGGGGTGCGGGGCTGGCGCGACCTGCGCGGCAGGTAGACGAGGGCCTCGGTGGCCGCGAAGCGCAGCACGAAGGTGGTGACCAGCGCGAGGGCGGTGGCGGGCAGCACCTCCATCCCGAACCTCGCGACGAACACCGCGATCAACGGGATGCGCAGCAGCAGGTCGGCATTGGCCAGCAGGGCGAAACGCCCGACCCGGTCCGCCCAGTGGCGGTGCCGGCGCCGGTCGCGGAAGAGCAGGGTCTCGATGAGGAGGAAGTTCCACAGGACGCCCGCCTGGTTCGCGACGATCTCGGCGGGGAGGTAGTGCATCCCGGCGTGCGTGAGCAGCCACAGCGCACCCAGGTTCGGGACGAAACCCGAGAGCCCGATCAGTCCGAAACCGATCATCCGGGCCAGCGTGGTCGCGGAGCGCAGCGAGGCCAGGTGGGCGAGGAAGCGCATGCCCTCGCGGGCGGTCGACTTGGACTCCCCCGAGAAGCGGTCCTGGAAGACGAACGGCACCTCGGCGACCTTGCCCGGGCGGCAGCGCACCGCCAGCTCCAGCAGGATCTTGTAGCCGAGCGGCTTCAGCGCGTCCGCGGTGACGGCCGAGCGGCGCATCGCGAAGAAGCCGCTCATCGGGTCGCTGATCCCGCGCAGCGCCCGCGGGAACAGCCCCTTGGTCAGCCAGGTCGCACCGCGGGAGACGGCGATCCGGTAGCTACCGGCGAGCCCCGCCCGGCTGCCGCCGGCGATGTAGCGGGAGGCGACGACCAGGTCGGCGCCGGTGCGCTCACCCTCGCCGACGAGCTCGGGCACCAGGTGGGGCGGGTGCTGGAGATCGGCGTCCATGACGACGATCCAGTCGCTGTCCGCCCGCTTCACCCCTTCGACGACGGCCCCGCCGAGGCCGCCCTCGGCCACCTCCCGGTGCAGGACGGAGACCGGGAACGGATGGTCGGCGGCGGCCTTCTCGATGGCGGCGGGGGTGTCGTCCGTGGAGTCGTCCACGAACAGCACGGCGCAGGGCAGGTGGTCGGGGAGCGCGTCACCGAGCCGGCGCAGCAACTCGGCTACGTTCCCCGACTCGTTGAAGGTGGGGACGATGAGGGTGACGCTGCCGGTCAGGGCCTGCGGAGCGGCGAGCTCCGCATCGATCGGGGCATGGAGGGACCACAGGTCCTCGCTCATGGTGACTCAGCTCCCACTCGTGCGGTCGGCGCGGTCGGTCCGGCGGATCTCGATGCGGTCCTCGCCCGACCCGAAGACGGCCACCACGCTCGAGTGCTCCAGCGCGGCCTTCACCGTGGGCAGGTCCACCGCGTCGCGGCGCACCGTGGGCGAGGAGACCACGTAGTCGATGTCCTCCCAGCCGCGCGGCAGGGTCTTGGTGACGGCGGGGTCGAGGTCGGCCTTGTAGAACCAGATGGCGCCCGGACCCGGCTCGAAGCCGTGGTGCACGGCGTCCAGCCACAGCGCGTCGTCGAGCAGCACCCGGGTCCGCGCCGGATCCTCGACCTCACGGCCGAGCCAGGCCGCGGCCTGCCGGTACGGGGCGTTGGCGTCGACCGTGAGCGCGGTGCGGTTGCCGTCGTACCAGCGCGGCAGCACGTACACCGCGGCGGAGACGGCGAGTACGCCGAGCACCGCCCAGCGCGCCCACACCTGCGCCCTGCGCTCCCCCGGGCCGCGCCGGCGGCGCAGCACGGCGTGCGTGACGCTCGCCGCACCCCCGGCGAGGACGAGCGCGAGGAACGGCAGCGCCTGGATCACGTACATCGCCGGGAGGTAGCCGGAGGGCCGCATCGCGACGACGGCGAGGATGACGGCGGCGAGCGCCGGGCCGGCCAGCGCCCGGGCGGTGACGGACCAGCGGAAGGTGGCCAGCAGCAGGAAGGCGCCGGCCAGCCCGCCGAGCGGCAGGACGGTGTCGTAGTAGAGCCAGGACCGCAGCACGCCGTTCGAGCCGGTCCCGGCGTCGAGGATGAAGCCGGAGCCGGGGCGGCTCATCTGGTAGGTGATGCCGTCGATCAGCGAGACATGTCCGGAGCCGGGCAGCAGCTCGCTGTTGAGGAGGGCGTACAGCGGGTACGAAAGCCCGATCAGCGCGCAGGCGGTGACGGCTCCGGTGACGGCGAACTTGCGGGTGTCGCGGTGACTGTGGCGCCACATCGTCACCAGCAGCGCCGGGAGCACCACCAGCATCGTCTCCTTGGTCAGGACGGCGGTGGCGGCCGCCAGCCCGGACCCGAAGTGGTGCCACAGGTGCCGGCTCGGTGACGCGGCGAGGCAGAAGGCCAGCAGCATCCACATCACGGCGAGGTTGTCGAGGAAGATCTCGCGCTGGAGGACGACGGAGAGCGGGGACAGCCCGAAGAGCGCCATCGCCAGCCCGGCCGCCCAGCGCGGCAGCCACAGCCGGCGCGCGAGGACGTACATCAGCACGGAACTGGCGGCGGAGACGGCGAGCATCGAGAACCGCATCGGCGCGACGGTCATCCAGTCGGGCACGAAGAGGGACGGCAGGTACGTCAGGCCCGCGACCTGGATCCAGCCGAGCGGCGGATGGTCGTACCAGTACGTGTAGTGGGCGAGGCCGTCGCCCTGCTGGACCGCCCACGCCTGGGCGAGGTAGGTGCCCTCGTCGTCGCTCAGCGTCGGGAAGTGGGTGATGTTCCAGCCCTGGACGAGCAGGATCACGAGCAGCAGCGCCCCG
>NZ_JARAYQ010000175.1:0-18304 GCF_033794505.1 Streptomyces sp. MB09-01
GGGCCGGGGTGGGCTCGTAGGTCATGGACCAGGACTTCAGGATGAAGTTCTGGTCGTGCGGGATGTCGAAGTGGGCGTGCCCGGCGTACGTCTCGGCCTGTCGGCAGCACTCCAGGAGCAGCAGCGGGTCCAGGACCCGGGACTGGCTGAGGTGGTCGGTGTAGTAGGCGTGCGAGGCGGGGAGTTGCGCGGCGGCGAGGAAGCGGGAGGGGGCCTGGTGGCGGTAGTCGGTCAGGAACACCTCGGACAGCGCGCTGCGGTGCAGCAGCGTCCGGTCGACGGTCCGTACGTACGAGAGCGGAAGCCCCTCGATAACAGCACTAGCGTTCGATTCAAAGCGATCGATCCCCACCCTGACACCACCCGAAGCATTAGGGGCGACGGCCTGCCCGTACGGCAGCCCTCACCAAGAAGACAGGTCCCCGTTCGCGGCCGTGTCGGCCGGTCGGATCCTCGGCGGCCCGGCGGCGCTGCACGGGCGGTGCCACGATGAACGTTCGACCCCGGACGAGTGTCAGGGCCCTGGCACGAGGCAGGACGCTATGCGCCAACAACCCCACCGTCAAGGGATTTGATCAATCATTTGAACGACATGAACCGTTCACCGACTGAGGGCATCATCACAGGTCACGTCGGATGCGACGCATGGTAGGACTCACAGTAGTGTCAGACATCTGCGATAACCTTCGATCCGATGTGAATCGGCATCAACCTCGAGAAACAAGCCCCTTGGAGGCCCCTGTGCACACCCTCAACTTGGGAACCGAAGGACCTTCCGTGGGTCGCGTGGGACTGGGCTGCATGGGCATGTCCTGGGGCTATGACCAGGAGGGATGGGACGACGCCACGTCGGTGCGGGTCATCCACCA
This sequence comes from Streptomyces sp. MB09-01, assembly GCF_033794505.1. Lineage (NCBI taxonomy): Bacteria > Bacillati > Actinomycetota > Actinomycetes > Kitasatosporales > Streptomycetaceae > Streptomyces > Streptomyces sp. MB09-01. The sequence goes on from NZ_JARAYQ010000175.1 coordinate 870, forward strand.
GGCCATCGACATGGGCGTCCGCTTCTTCGACACCGCCGACCAGTACGGCCCCTTCACGAACGAGCGGCTCGTCGGGAAGGCGCTGCGCGGCCGCCGCGACGAGGTCGTGCTCGCCACCAAGGGCGGTCTGATCGTCGACGGAGCCCGCCGCACCCACCGCAACGGCCGTCCGGAGCACCTGCGCGCCGCGTGCGAGGCGAGCCTGCTGCGGCTCGGGACCGACCACGTGGACCTGTACCAGCTCCACCGCGTCGACCCGGCCGTCCCCGTGGAGGAGAGCTGGGGCGCCATGGCCGAACTCGTCGAGGCCGGCCTGACCAAGGCCATCGGCCTCTCCGAGGCCTCCGTCGACGAGATCTCCCGCGCCCACGCGATCCACCCGGTCGCCTCGGTCCAGTCCGAACTCTCCCTGTGGAGCCCGGACGCCACCGGGGACGTCGTCCCGTACTGCGCGGAGCGGGGCATCACCTTCATCGCCTTCGCCCCGCTGGGCCGCGGCTTCCTCTCCGGACGGATCACCACGGTCGAGGACCTGCCGCGCGTCGACGCCCGCCGCGGGATCCCCCGGTTCCAGCCGGACGCCATCGCCGCCAACCAGGCGATCACCGAGACCACCGGCAGGATCGCGGCCCGCCTGGGGATCACCGTGCCCCAGCTGGCCATCGCCTGGGTGCTGGCCCAGGGCCCCGGTGTGATGGCGCTGCCCGGCACCAAGACCCCGAAGTACCTCGAGGAGAACTTCGCGGCCGGCGCGGTCACCCTCCCGGCCGAGGTCCTGGCGGAACTGGCCGACCTGCCCGCGGCGGTCGGCAGCCGCTGACCGGGCGCCTGTGACCGGCCACCTGTGACGGGCGCTGTGACGGGCCGCCTGTGACGGGCGCTGTGACGGGCCGCCTCCCCCACCGATACCCACCAAGGAACCGACGTGACCACGAGCGAGCAATCAGCACTCAACCGGCTGGCGGAGCTGCGGCAGATCAAGGAGCGGGCGCGGAGCGGCCCCAGCGAGCGCGCGACCGAAGCGCAGCGCGCGAAGGGCAAGCTGACCGCCCGTGAGCGCATCGCGCTGCTCCTCGACGAGGGTTCCTTCCAGGAGGTCGAGCCGCTGCGCCGACACCGGGCCACCGGTTTCGGCCTGGAGTCCAACCGTCCCTACACGGACGGCGTGATCACCGGCTGGGGCGAGGTCGAGGGCCGTACGGTCTTCGTCTACGCGCACGACTTCCGGATCTTCGGCGGGGCGCTGGGCGAGGCCCACGCCGCCAAGATCCACAAGATCATGGACATGGCCATCGCGGCCGGTGCCCCGCTGGTCTCCCTGAACGACGGCGCCGGCGCCCGCATCCAGGAGGGCGTCTCCGCCCTCGCCGGGTACGGCGGCATCTTCCAGCGCAACACCAAGGCCTCGGGGGTCATCCCGCAGATCTCGGTCATGCTCGGCCCGTGCGCCGGCGGTGCCGCCTACTCCCCGGCCCTGACGGACTTCGTGTTCATGGTCCGCGAGACCTCGCAGATGTTCATCACCGGCCCGGACGTCGTCAAAGCGGTCACCGGCGAGGAGATCACCCAGAACGGCCTCGGCGGCGCCGACGTCCACGGCGGAGTCTCGGGCGTGGCCCACTTCGTCCACGACGACGAGGAGTCCTGCCTCGCCGAGGTCCGGTACCTGCTGTCGCTGCTGCCGTCCAACAACCGCGACCTGCCGCCCGTCGTCCACGGCGGCGACCCGGCGGACCGGGCGAACGACCGCCTGCTCTCGCTCGTTCCGGCCGACGCCAACCGCTCCTACGACGTCCACGCCGTGATCGAGGAGGTCGCGGACGACGGCGAGTTCATCGAGGTGCACGCCGACTGGGCGCCGAACCTGGTCTGCGCACTCGGCCGCCTCGACGGCCACGTCGTGGGCTTCGTCGCCAACCAGCCCGCGGCCTTCGCCGGCGTGCTGGACATCAAGGCGAGCGAGAAGGGCGCCCGGTTCGTCCAGTTCTGCGACGCCTTCAACATCCCCCTCGTCACCCTGGTCGACGTGCCGGGCTTCCTGCCAGGCGTCGACCAGGAACACGACGGCATCATCCGCCGCGGCGCCAAGCTGCTCTACGCGTACTGCAACGCGACCGTGCCGCGGATCTCCGTGGTGATGCGCAAGGCGTACGGCGGCGCCTACATCGTCATGGACTCCCGATCCATCGGAGCCGACATCGCCCTCGCCTGGCCCCTCAACGAGATCGCCGTCATGGGCGCCGAGGGCGCCGCCAACGTCGTCTTCCGCCGCGAGATCGCCGCCGCCGACGACCCCGGCGCGGTGCGCGCGCAGAAGATCGAGGAGTACCGCCGGGAGCTGGTCCACCCGTACTACGCGGCGGAACGCGGCCTCGTCGACGACGTGATCGACCCGCGCGAGACCCGGGCCGTCCTCTGCCGCGCGGTCACCATGCTCGCCGCGAAGCACGCGGAACTACCCCACCGCAAGCACGGCAACCCGCCGCAGTGAGCCCGGCCGCCCCCGTACCGGGGGCCGCCGCAAGCGTGGCGCACGCCCGTAAGTCCCCTCGAAGGAGAGGTACATGGATGCTTCAGTGATCGTCGTCGGCGCCGGGCCGACCGGTCTCGCCCTCGCCGCGGAACTGCGACTCGCCGGTGTCGACGTCGTCGTCATCGAGCGCCTCGCCGAACCCACCGGCGAGTCCCGCGGTCTGGGCTTCACCATCCGCACCATGGAGGTCTTCGACCAGCGCGGCCTGCTGCCCCGCTTCGGCGACATGGTGACGAGCAACGGCGGCCACTTCGGCGGCCTCCCGATGGACTTCGGCGTCCTCGGCAGCAACCACCAGGCGGCGAAGTCCGTCCCGCAGTCCCAGACCGAGGCGGTCCTGGAGGAGTGGGCCCGGGAACTCGGCACCGACCTGCGCCGGGGCACCGAACTGCTCTCGCTGCGCGACACCGGCGACGGGGTCGAGGCCGAGGTCCGCGACCCGTCCGGCGAGCGGCACACGCTCATCGCACGCTGGCTGGTCGGCTGCGACGGCGGCCGCAGCCTCGTCCGCAAGGCCATCGGATCCGAGTTCCCCGGCACCGCCGCGACCCTGGAGATGTACCTCGCGGACATCCGCGGCGTGGAGCTGGAGCCCCAGCTGATCGGCAAGACCTTCCCCGGCGGGATGGTCATGGTCGGCCCGCTCGGCGACGGCGTGAACCGCATCATCGTCTGCGAGCGGGGCACCCCGCCCCAGCGGCGCGACGCCCCGCCGCCGTACGAGCAGGTCGCCGCCGCCTGGGAACGCCTCACCGGCATCGACATCTCGCACGCCGAGCCCGTCTGGGTCAGCGCCTTCGGCGACGCCACCCGGCTGGTCACCGAGTACCGCCGCGGCCGGGTGCTGCTCGCCGGCGACGCCGCGCACATCCACCTGCCGGCGGGCGGCCAGGGAATGAACACCGGCATCCAGGACGCCGTCAACCTCGGCTGGAAGCTCGCCGCCGTGGTCCGCGGCACCGCCCCCGAGGAACTGCTCGACACCTACCACGACGAGCGGTACCCGGTCGGACAGCGGCTGATGATGAACACCAGGGCGCAGGGCCTGCTCTTCCTCGGCGGCCCCGAGGTCCAGCCGCTGCGCGATGTGATCGGCGAACTCCTCACCCACGAGGACGTGGCCCGGCACCTCTCCGGCATGGTGAGCGGCCTGGAGATCCGTTACGACGTCGGGACCGGCGCCAACCCGCTCCTCGGCCTGCGCATGCCGCACCTGGAGCTCGTCGCGGACACCTTCAAGACCAGCAGCACCGCGCTGCTGCACGCCGGCCGCGGCATCCTCCTCGACCTGGAGGACAGCGCCGAGCTGCGACGCCGCGCCGACGGCTGGACGGACCGGGTGGACGTCGTCACCGCGGCGCCCCACGGCGTCGACCCCGCCGGCCCGCTCGCCGGCACCTCGGCCGTCCTGGTGCGGCCCGACGGGCACGTGGCCTGGATCGCGCCCGGCAGCCATCACGACCTGCCCATGGCTCTCGGCCGGTGGTTCGGACCGTCCCGGCACGAGTCGGACTGAGAAGGAGACGGACATGCACAGCACGCTCATCGTGGCCCGGATGGAGCCCGGCTCGGCCGCCGACGTGGCCAAGCTCTTCGGCGCGTTCGACGAGACGGAGATGCCGCACCGGATGGGCACCCTCCGCCGGCAGCTCTTCTCCTACCGGGGCCTCTACTTCCACCTCCAGGACTTCGCGGGCACGGACGGCGGAGAGCGGATCGAAGAGGCCAAGACGGACCCGCGCTTCGTCGGCATCAGCGAGGACCTCAAGCCGTTCATCGCCGCCTACGACCCGGCCACCTGGCGGTCCCCCGCCGACGCCATGGCCCAGCGCTTCTACCACTGGACCGCCCGCCCCTGACCGGCCGCAGGCCGCCGACGAAAGGAACATCCCATGTCCTCCCGTGAATTCACCCTCGCCGACCTCGTCCGGATCCTGCGCGAGGGCGCCGGCGCCGACGAGTCCGCCGACCTCGGCGGCGACATCCTCGACGTCGACTTCGAGAACCTCGGCTACGAGTCGCTGGCCCTGCTGGAGACGATCGGCCGCATCGAGCGCGAGTACGACATCACCCTCGACGACGACGTCCTGGCCAGCGCCGGGACGCCCGGGCAGCTCATCGAGGCCGTCGGCGCGCACCTGACGCTCGCCCGGGCCAACTGACCGGCGCCCGGCGCCCCCCGAAGAAGAGACCGCCCGCCCCGCCGACCCGCGGCGGTGTATCCGGGCCCGTACGGCCCACAGGAGTCCCCATGACCCAGCAGAACCCGAGAACCGCCCTCGTCACCGGCGCGACCAGCGGCATCGGCCTCGCCGTGACCCGGCTGCTGGCCGGCACCGGCCACCGCGTCTTCCTCTGCGCCCGTGACGAGGAGCGGGTCGCGCAGACCGTCAAGGAGCTGCGCGAGGAGGGCCTGGACGTCGACGGCGCCGCCTGCGACGTCCGCTCCGTCGACGACGTCCGGCGCTTCGTGCGGCTCGCCGTCGAGCGCTTCGGCGCCGTGGACGTCCTCGTGAACAACGCGGGGCGCAGCGGCGGCGGGCCGACCGCCGGCATCGACGACGCGCTGTGGCTCGACGTCATCGACACCAACCTCAACAGCGTCTTCCGGATGACCCGTGAGGTGCTGAACGCCGGCGGCATGTCCGCCAAGGCCAGCGGCCGGATCATCAACATCGCCTCCACCGCGGGCAAGCAGGGCGTCGTCCTCGGCGCCCCCTACTCCGCCTCCAAGCACGGGGTCGTCGGCTTCACCAAGGCCCTCGGCAACGAGCTCGCCCCGACCGGCATCACCGTGAACGCCGTCTGCCCCGGCTACGTGGAGACGCCCATGGCGCAGCGGGTCCGGCAGGGCTACGCGGCCGCGTACGACGCCACCGAGGACCAGATCCTGGAGAAGTTCCAGGCCAAGATCCCGCTCGGCCGCTACTCCACCCCCGAGGAGGTCGCGGGTCTCGTCGGCTACCTGGCCTCGGACACCGCCGCCTCCATCACCTCGCAGGCGCTCAACGTCTGCGGCGGCCTCGGCAACTTCTGAGCCCCGCCCCGAACAACACCACCCCGAACAAGGAGGCATCGATGACCGTGCGCGAAGTGGAGCACGAGATCACCGTCGCGGCACCGGTCGAGCGGGTCTACCAGCTCATCGCGGAGGTCGAGAACTGGCCGCTGATCTTCCCGCCGACCGTCTACGTCGACCACGTGGAGCGCGGTGAGCGCGAGGAGCGCATCCGCATCTGGGCCACCGCCAACGGCGAGGTCAAGAACTGGACCTCACGGCGCACCCTCGACGCCGAAGCCCGGCGGATCACCTTCCGGCAGGAGGTGCCCGCCGAGCCGGTCGCCGCGATGGGCGGTGCCTGGGTGCTCGAACCGGCCGGCCCGGACCTCTGCCGGGTCCGGCTGCTGCACGACTACCGGGCGGTCGGCGACGACCCGGCCAAGCTCACCTGGATCGACGAGGCCGTCGACCGCAACAGCCGCTCGGAGCTGGCCGCGCTGAAGGCCAACGTCGAACGCGTCACCGCCGAGGACGAGCTGCGGTTCTCCTTCGCCGACGCCGTGACCGTGCAGGGCGCCGCCAAGGACGTCTACGACTTCCTGAACGAGGCGGACCTGTGGAAGGAGCGGCTGCCGCACGTGGCGCAGGTGGTCCTCACCGAGACCTCCCCCGGGCTCCAGACGCTGCGGATGGACACCCTCACCAAGAACGGCGACTCGCACACCACCGAGTCCGTCCGCGTCTGCTTCCCGCACAGCCGCATCGCCTACAAGCAGACGACGCTGCCCGCCCTCATGAACCTGCACACCGGGCTCTGGACGGTCGAGGAGGACGGCGGGGGCACCACCACCGTCACCTCCCACCACACCGTCGTGGTCAACACCGCGAACATCACCGCCGTCCTCGGCGCCGACGCCGGGGTGCCCGAGGCGCGCACCTTCCTGCGCGAGGCCCTCGGCGGCAACAGCCGGGCGACCCTCGGGTACGCCAGGGAGTACGCGGAAGCGCGGCGCTGACCCGTGGCCGTGACGGGAGACCGCGGGGACCGGCGGCCGGCCGGCACCGACGTGCTCGTCGTCGGCGCGGGCCCGGCCGGCCTCATGCTCGCCGGGGAGCTGCGCCTCGGCGGGGCGCGGGTGACGGTGCTGGAGCGGCTGGCCGCGGCCACCGACGAGTCCCGGGCCTCGGTGCTGCACGCGCGGACCATGGAACTCCTCCACGTGCGGGGACTCCTCGGCCGCCTGGGGCCCCCGCCGAACGTCGGCCCCGGCCACTTCGGCGGCCTCCGCCTCGACCTGGCCGCAGCCGGCGGCAGCCCGTTCGCCGGGCTGTGGAAGGCACCGCAGACCCTCGTCGAGAAGGTGCTGGGGGAGTGGGCCGCCGGGCTCGGCGCGACCGTGCTCCGCGGCCACAGCGTGACCGGTCTGGACGACGGGCCGGACGGGGTGCGCGTCGAGGCGCGCGGCCCCGACGGCGCCGTCCGCGCGTTCCGCGCCGCGTACGCGGTGGGCTGCGACGGCATGCGGAGCACCGTCCGGGACCTCGCCGGCTTCGCCTTCCCCGGCGAGGACGCGGGCCGGGAACTGCTGCGCGTCGACCTCACGGACATCGACATCGCGGACCGCCGCTTCGAACGGCACCCGCACGGGGTGGCGAACGCGCGCCGCGGTCCGGACGGCATCACCCGGCTCATGCTGCACGCCTACGGCACCGATCCCGGGGCCCGCGTCCGGCCGCCGGACTTGGCCGAGGTGTGCGCCCTGTGGGCCCGCATCACCGGAGAGGACATCACCGCCGGGCGGGCCCTGTGGATCGACGCCTTCGACGACGCCTGCCGCCAGGTCGCCCGCTACCGGGAGGGCCGGGTGCTGCTGGCCGGGGACGCCGCGCACGTCCAGCTGCCCGTCGGCGGACAGGCGCTCAACCTCGCCCTCCAGGAGGCCGTCGCCCTCGGCGGCCGGCTCGCGGCCGTCGCGACCGGGCGCGCCGGTGAGTCCCTCCTCGACGCGTACGACGCCGAGTGCCACCCGGCGGCCGCCCGGGTGCTCGGCAACATCCGGGCCCAGACGCTGCTGCTGTTCGGCCCCCCGGGACTCGACTCCCTGCGGCAGCTCGTCGGCGAGCTGCTCGAACTGCCCGCGGCCCGACGGCACCTGGCCGCCATGGTCAGCGGCCTCGACCGTACCCGGCAGGCCGGCACCGACACCGGCGCCGCCACCCCCGCACGTACCACCGACCACACCAAGCGCAGGAGGAGCATCATCATGGGCAAGCTCAGCGGGAAGGCCGCGCTCGTCACCGGGTCCAGCCGCGGCATCGGCCGTGCGACCGCCATCCGCCTGGCCCGTGAGGGGGCCCTCGTCGCCGTCCACTGCTCACAGCATCTGGAAGCCGCCGAGGACACCGTCGCCACCATCGAGAAGGAGGGCGGCCGCGCCTTCGCCGTCCAGGCCGAACTGGGCGTCGCCGGCGACGTGCACACCCTCTTCCTCGCCCTGGAGCAGGGCCTGAAGGAGCGCACCGGCTCCACCACCCTCGACATCCTGGTCAACAACGCCGGAGTGATGGGCGGGGTCGCCCCGGAGGACCTCACGCCCGCGGCGTTCGACCGGCTCATCGCCGTCAACGCCAAGGCGCCGTACTTCATCGTGCAGCGCGCCCTGAGCCTCATCCCCGACGGCGGCCGCATCATCAACATCTCCTCCGGCCTGACCCGCGTCGCCAACCCCCAGGAGATCGCCTACGCGATGACGAAGGGCGCGGTGGACCAGCTCACCCTGCACTTCGCCAAGCACCTGGGCCCGCGCCGGATCACTGTCAACAGCGTCGGCCCGGGCATCACCGACAACGGATCGGCGATCTTCGACAACCCGGAGGCCGTCGAGCAGATGTCCTCCTACTCCGTCTTCGGCAGGGTCGGCGACGCCTCCGACGTCGGTGACGTCGTCGCCTTCCTCGCCGGCCCCGACGGCCGCTGGATCACCGGCTCCTACCTCGACGCCAGCGGAGGCACCCTGCTCGGCTGAACCGCTCCCCCTCGGGGCGTGTCCGGCGGACACGCCCCGGCCCCGATCCCAGCCCGAGGAGGGTGACCCCCGGATGCCGACGACCGTCCGTCCCGCCGCCGCCGCCCGGCCGGCGGCCGCGCCCGCCCGGTGGCGGCTGCGCGAACGGGCCCTGCTGCTCGTCCTCGCGGGCAACATGCTCATCGACGCGCTCGAGGTCTCCGTCGTGCTCGTCGCCCTGCCGGCCGTCCGCGCCGACCTCGGACTGCCGGTGTGGCAGGCGCAGGCGGTGATGAGCGGCTTCGCGCTCGGCTTCGCCGCCCTGCTGCTGCTCGGCCCGCGCATCACCGCGCGCTGGGGCCGGCGCCGCGTCTACCTGCTCTCGCTCCCGGTGTTCACCGCGGCGTCGGTGGCGGGAGGGTTCGCCGAGGACGGGGCGGTCCTGATCGCAGCCCGGGTGGTCACCGGGGCGTGCGCGGCGCTCACCGCCCCCACCGGCCTGGCCATCATCAGCACGGCCTTCCCGGAGGGCGCGGAGCGGCGCCGGGCCGTCTCCCTCTACTCCCTGTTCGGGGCCGCCGGGTTCACCATCGGGCTGCTCTCGGCCGGCGCCCTCACCGGCCTGAGCTGGCGGTGGGACGTCGTCCTGCCGGGGCCCGTCGCCCTGGTCCTGCTCCTGTTCGGCCTGCGGCTGCTCCCGCCGGACGACGCGTCGGTCCGGGGCGGCCCCCGGCCGACGGCCGCCCTCCTGCGGCACGGCCCGCTGCTCCGCTCGGCGGTCGGCGCCGCCCTCCTCAACGGGACCTACCTCGGCCTGCTGCTCCTCCTCACCCTCCACTTCCACGCCCGGTACGGCTGGGACGCCTGGCGGACGGCGCTGGCCTTCCTGCCCGCCTGTCTGCCGCTCGTCCTCTCGCTGCCCTTCGCCGGGCGGCTGGTCGAACGGTTCGGCGCCGCCCGGCTCGTCGCGGCGGGCGCCGCCGCAGCCCTGCTCGGCCAGGCGCTGCACCTGCGGCCGGGCGCCCTGGACGACTACCCGGCCGGCGTCCTGCCCGGCCTGCTGCTCATCGGTGCCGCCTTCGTGCTCTCCTTCGCCGCGCTCAACCTCCAGGCGCTCGCCTCCGTCCCGGCCGAACAGCGCCCGGCGGCCGTACCGCTGTACCAGGCGGCCGTGCAGCTCGGCGTGGTCCTCGTCCTGCCGGCGGTCGCCGTCCTCTCCACCGCGGGCGCCGGGCTCCGCGCGCCGCTCGCGCTGCTCACCGCGCTCGCCGCCGCCGGTGTCCTCACCGCCCTCACCGGACTGCGCCGCGCCCGCCCGGACAGCCCCGGCGGCCCCGGCAGCCCCGACGCCTCGCGCTGAGCACGCGCACCTCGCCCCCCGGGGCCCGGGCCGCCCGCCCGTACGACACCCTCAGGACCCTCAGGAGAAACAGCATGAAGATCCTTTTCGTGGCCGCGGGAAGCCCCGCGACGGTGTTCGCCCTGACACCGCTGGCCACAGCGGCGCGCAACGCCGGCCACCAGGTGATCATGGCCGCCAACGACGACATGATGCCCGTCGTCGCGTCCATGGGCCTGCCCGGCATCCCGACCACCGACCTGCCCATCCGGCACTTCATCACCACCGACCGCCACGGGAAGCCGCTCGACATCCCCTCCGACCCGCTGGAGCAGGCGCACTTCACCGGTGCCTGGTTCGCCCGGATGGCCCTCGCCGGCCTGGACCGCCTCACGGCGCTCGCCGGGCACTGGCGGCCGGACGTGGTCGTCGGCGGCACCCTCAGCTACGTGGCGCCGCTCCTCGCGGCCCGGCTCGGCGTCCCGCACGTCCGGCAGACCTGGGACGCCGTGGACTCGGACGAGATCCACCGCGGCGCCGAGGCCGAACTCGTGTCGGACCTCCCCGGCTTCGGCCTCGAAGGGCTCTCCGAGCCCGACCTCCTCATCGACATCTGCCCGCCGAGCCTGCGCCCCGCGGACGCCGCCCCCGCCCAGCCGATGCGGCACGTCTCCGTCACCCGGCAGGCCGGCCGCATCGAACCGTGGATGTACACCCGCGGCGAACGCCCCCGGATCCTCGTCACCTCCGGCAGCCGCGTCGCCAAGGACAGCTACGACCGCAACTTCGAATTCCTGCGCGCCCTCGCCCGCGACCTGGCCACCTGGGACGCCGAACTGGTCGTCGCCGCCCCCGAGGCCGTCGCCGAGGCCCTGGGCCCCGAACTGCCCGGCGTACGCGTCGGCTGGATGCCGCTGGACGTCGTCGCGCCCACCTGCGACCTGTTCGTGCACCACGCGGGCGGCGTCTCCACCCTCACCGGCCTCGCCGCCGGCGTGCCCCAGCTCCTCATCCCCAAGGGCGCCGTCCTGTGCACCCCGGCGCAGCGCGTCGCCGACCAGGGCGCGGCCGTCACCCTGCTGCCCGGCGAGGACACCCCCGCCGCGGTCACCGAGGCCTGCCACGCCCTCCTCGAGCAGCCCTCCTACCGCACGCGTGCGGGCGAACTCGCCGCCGAGATCGGCCGGATGCCGTTCCCGGCGGCCCTCGTCCCCGAACTCGAACGACTCCTGCGCGACTGAGGCCGGAAGCGAAAGGACCACCGCCATGAAGGCACTGGTGCTGTCAGGCGGGTCAGGCACGCGCCTGCGCCCCTTCACCTACTCGATGCCCAAGCAGCTGATCCCCGTCGCCAACACCCCGGTGCTCGTGCACGTCCTGCGCAACATCGTCGACCTGGGCGTCACCGAGATCGGCGTGGTCGTCGGCGACCGCGCCGCCGAGATCGAGGCGGTCGTCGGCGACGGCTCCCGGTTCGGCGCGCGCGTCACCTACCTGCGGCAGGACGCGCCCCGCGGGCTCGCCCACACCGTCGCCATCGCCCGCGACTTCCTCGGCGACGACGACTTCGTGATGTACCTCGGCGACATCATGCTCCCCGACGGCATCGGCGCCGCCGCCGCCGAGTTCACCGCCCGGCGGCCCGCCGCCCAGGTGGTGGTGCACAAGGTCGCCGACCCGCGCGCGTTCGGCGTCGTCGAGCTCGGCCCCGACGGCGAGGTGCTGTGCCTGGTCGAGAAGCCGCAGGACCCGCGCAGCGACCTAGCCCTGTGCGGCGTGTACTTCTTCACCTCCGCCGTCCACGAGGCGGTCGCCGCCATCGATCCCGGACCGCGCGGCGAACTGGAGATCACCGACGCCCTCCAGTGGCTGGTGAGCGCCGGCGCCCCCGTCCGCGCCCACCACTACGCCGGCTACTGGAAGGACACCGGCCGGGTCGAGGACGTCCTGGACTGCAACCGCCACCTGCTCGACGCCCTCCGCGGCTCGGTCGCCGGACACGTCGACGGGGCCAGCGAACTCGTCGGCCCGGTCGTCGTCGAGGAGGGCGCGCGGATCGTCCGCTCCCGCATCGTCGGCCCGGTGGTCGTGGGCACCGGATCCGTCGTCCAGGACAGCCACCTCGGCCCGTACACGTCGGTGGGCTGCGACTGTCTGGTCGCGGGCAGCCGCCTGGAGGACTCCATCGCCCTCGACGGGGCCTCCGTCACCGGCATCCGCAGCCTGCGCCATTCCGTCATCGGCCGGTCCGCCTCGGTCGCCCCCACCGGTGACGGCGCCGACCACGTACGGGTCGTCGTCGGCGACCACGCCCGCGTGGAGGTGGCCCCGTGAGGATCCTCGTCACCGGCGGCGCCGGCTTCATCGGCTCCCACTTCGTCCGCGGGCTGCTCGCGAACCACTACCCGCGCCGGACGGACGCGCACGTCACGGTCCTGGACAAGCTCACCTACGCCGGCAACCGCGACAACCTGCCCGCATCCCACCCCCGCCTGGAGTTCGTCCGCGGGGACGTCTGCGACCACGCGCTGCTGCGCGAGCTGCTGCCCGGCCACGACGCCGTGGTGCACTTCGCCGCCGAATCGCACGTGGACCGCTCCCTCCACGGCGCCGCGGACTTCTTCCGCACCAACGTCCTCGGTACGCAGACCCTCTTCGACGCGGCTGTCGCCGCCGGCACGCCCCGAGTCGTGCACGTCTCCACCGACGAGGTGTACGGCTCGCTGGCCGAGGGCTCCTGGACCGAGGACATGGCGCTGCTGCCCAACTCGCCCTACGCCGCCTCCAAGGCGGCCTCGGACCTGGTCGCCCGGGCCTACTGGCGCAGCCACGGCCTGGACGTGTCGGTCACCCGCTGCTCCAACAACTACGGGCCGTACCAGCACCCCGAGAAGCTGATCCCGCTCTTCGTCACGAATCTGCTGGAGGGCAGCCCGGTCCCGTTGTACGGCGACGGCCGCAACGTCCGCGAGTGGCTGCACGTGGACGACCACTGCCGGGGCATCGCCCTCGTCCTCGACGGCGGGCGGGCCGGCGAGGTGTACAACATCGGCGGCGGCAACGAGCACACCAACCTGGAGATCACCCACCAGCTGCTCGAACTGCTGGGGGCCGGGCCGGAGATGATCCGGCGGGTGGCCGACCGGCAGGGACACGATCTGCGCTACTCCGTCGACGAGACGAAGATCCGCACGGAGCTCGGCTACGCGCCGGCGATCGACTTCACGCGGGGCCTCGCCGACACCGTCGCCTGGTACCGGGACCACCCGGACTGGTGGAAGCCCGCCAAGCACCCCGAGGAGGACGGCGCCGGCTGACCGGCCCCGTCCCCCGCCCCTCCCTCCCCGCACAGCTACAGGAGCCCGCGCATGCACATCCTGGGGAACGGCTTTCTCGCCCGGAACCTGCGGCCGATCGCCGACCGCCATCCCGACACCGTCGTCCTCGCCGCGGGTGTCTCGTGGGCGAGCTGCACCTCCGAGGAGGAGTTCGCCCGGGAACGCTCGCTGCTGGCCGACACCGCCCGCCGCTGCGCCGCCACGGGCCGGCGCCTCCTCTTCTTCTCCACCTCCTCCGCGGGGCTCTACGGTCCCCTGGACCGTCCGGCCCGCGAGGACGGGCCGGCCACCCCGTCGACGGCCTACGGCGCCCACAAGCTCGCCCAGGAGGAACTGCTGCGGGCGAGCGGCGCCGACCACCTGATCCTGCGCCTGAGCCACCTCGTCGGCCCGGGCCAGCCCGAGCACCAGCTGCTGCCGACCCTGGTCCGGCACACGCGCGAGGGCACGGTCCGGGTGCACCGGGGCGCCACCCGGGACCTGATCGCGGTCGCCGACGTGATCACGGTCATCGACCGGCTGCTCGGCCTCGGACTGCGCTCCGGCACTGTCAACGTCGCCTCCGGCACGGCCGTCCCGGTCATGGACATCGTCGAGCACCTCCGGCTGCGCCTGAACGGGGCCGCGCGCGTCGAGCAGGTGGACGCCGGCCCCATCCACCCGCACACCGTCTCCGTCGAGAAGCTGCACCGCCTGCTCCCCGGGACCGGGACCCCGGGGGCCGGCCCGTCCTACTACCGCGGGGTCCTCGACGCCTACACCGCCTCGGCCGCGCCCGCCTGACCCGCCGGCCGCCGCGCCCCACCGTTCACACCGACCTCAGGAGAGAGCTCCCATGCCGCACCGGTCCATTCAGACCCTCGTCCGCGCCGGGCTCCAGCCGCGCGAGGACAGGGCGCTCACCTACCGCCTCGCCGCTTCTGCCGCGGCCCTCGACGGAGCACACCTGCGCACCGCGGACTTCGCCGGATGGCTGGCCGGCCGAGGCCGCGAGCAGGCCTTCCGGGTCGACCGGATCCCCTTCGCGGCCCTCGACGGCTGGTCGTTCGAGGAGGGCACGGGCAACCTGCGGCACCGTACCGGCCGGTTCTTCACGGTCGAGGGACTGCACGTCACGGAGAAGGGCGAGCCGCACGGCGACGGCCCCGCCGCCGAGTGGTACCAGCCGATCATCCGGCAGCCCGAAATCGGCGTCCTCGGCATCCTCGCCAAGGAGTTCGGCGGCGTGCTGCACTTCCTCATGCAGGCGAAGAAGGAGCCGGGCAACCCCAACCTGCTCCAGCTCTCGCCCACCGTGCAGGCCACCCGCAGCAACTACACCAAGGCCCACCAGGGCGCCTCCGTCCGCTACCTCGACCACTTCATCGGCCCCGACCGGGGACGGGTGCTGGTCGACAGCCTGCAGTCCGAGCACGGCGCCTGGTTCTACCGGAAGTCCAATCGCAACATGGTGGTGGAGGCGCGCGGCGAGGTGGACCTGCACGAGGACTTCTGCTGGCTGACGCTGGGCCAGCTGCACGCGCTGCTGCACCGCGACAACACGGTCAACATGGACTCCCGCACCGTCCTCGCCTGCCTGCCCCCGTCCGCGTACCCCACCCTCTCCGACGGCCCGGCCCCGCACGAGGAGGCCGCCCTGCTCGGCGACACCGAACTGCTCTCCTGGATCACCGGCGAGCGGGCCCGGCACCACGTCCGCGCCGAGCTCGTCCCGCTCGCCGGACTGCCCGGCTGGACGCGCGGCGACGACGCCATAGCCAACGACGACGGCCGGTACTTCGAGGTCGTCGCCGTCGACGTCCGGGCGGGCAGCCGTGAGGTGTCCGGCTGGACGCAGCCGCTGATCGCCCCCGTCGGCCGCGCCGTCACCGCCTTCCTGACGCGGGAGTTCGACGGCATCCCGCACGTCCTCGTGCACGCCCGCGTCGAAGGCGGATTCCTCGACACCGTGGAGCTCGGGCCCACCGTCCAGTGCACCCCTGGCCACCACGCCCACCTGCCTCAGGAGCGGCAGCCCTCCTTCCTCGGCGCCGTGCTCGGGGCCGGCCCCGAGCGCATCCGTTACGAGGCCGTGCACGCCGAGGAGGGCGGCCGTTTCCTGCACGCGGAGAGCCGCTACCTCATCGTCGCCGCGGACGAGGAGACCGCGCCCGCCGACCCGCCCCCCGGCTACGCCTGGGCCACGCCCGCCCAGCTCTCCTCGCTGGTGCGGCACGGCCACTACCTGAACGTCCAGGCCCGCACGCTGCTCGCCGTCCTCAACGCGCTGCCGGAGCGGGCGGGATGACCGACACCGTACGGATCGGCGTGCTCGGCTGCGCGGACATCGCGGTCCGCCGCATGCTGCCGGCCTTCGCCGCCCATCCCGGCACGGTGGTCACGGCCGTCGCCAGCCGGGACCCGGCCAAGGCCCGGCGCACCGCCGAGCGGTTCGGCTGCGCTCCGGTCACCGGCTACGCGGAACTCCTCGCCCACGGGGGCGTCGACGCCGTCTACCTCCCGCTCCCCGCCGCCCTGCACGCCGACTGGACGGAGGCCGCCCTCGCCGCGGGCAAGCACGTCCTCGTGGAGAAGCCCGCAGCACCGGACGCGGCGACGGCGGCCCGGCTGTGCGACCTGGCCCGGGCGGCGGGCCTGGCCCTCGTCGAGAACGTGATGTTCGTCCACCACCCGCGCCACGCGGCGGTGCACAAGCTCCTCGCCGACGGAGCCATCGGTGAACTGCGCTCCTTCCAGGCCGTGTTCACCATTCCCGCGCCCCCCGACAGGGACATCCGCTACGACCCGGAACTCGGCGGCGGCGCCCTGGCCGACATCGGTCTGTACCCGGTGCGCGCCGCTCTGCACCTCCTCGGCGACGGCCTGGAGACCGTCGGCGCCCACCTGGCCGCGGGCCCCGGCCGGCGCGTCGAGACCACCGGTGCGGCGCTGCTGCGCACCCGGGACGACGTGGTCGCCCAGCTGGAGTTCGGGATGGCGCACGCCTACCGCTCGGAGTACCGGCTGCGGGGCAGCGACGGCGAGATCCACGTCGACCGGGCCTTCACCCCGCCGGCCGACCACGTCCCGGAGATCGCCGTGCACCGGGGCGGCCGCACCGAGCGGATCCGGCTCGCCCCCTTCGACCAGGTCGCCGCGGCCGTCGACGCCTTCGTCACCGCCGTGCGGGAGCGGGCCGCGCCGGACCCCGCGGTGGTGGGGCAGGCGGCGCTCCTCGACGCCGTCCGCCGGTCCGCCGCCCGCCGGTGAGCATGATCGACCGCGGGTCGGGGCACGTCTCCGTCGACCGACCCCCTCGGTCGACGGGGCCGCCGTCCGGCGTTCGCGTCAGCCCGCACACGGAGGAGACCAGCAGATGGAGCAGCAGAAGGATGCGGCGCAGGCCGTACGGGTGCAGATCGTGGTCGACGTGATCTGTGCCCACTCGTACATCGGCTTCACCCGGCTCGGCCGGGCGGCCGCCCGGCTGCGCGAGGAGGGCGTCGAGGTCCGGGTGGAGGTCCTGCCCTTCGAGCTGGCGCCCGGCGCGCCGACCACCGGACAGCCGCTGCTCGACGTGCTGCGGCACGTCTTCGGCGAGCGGGCCGTCACGGACGCGCTCGCCCTCGCCGAGCGGGCATCCGCCGACGGGCTGCACTTCGACTACGAACGCGCGGTGGCCAGCGGCACGTTCGAGGCGCACCGGCTGATCCTGGTGGCCGGCCGGCAGGGCTTGGCGGAGCGGGTGACGGAGCGGCTGTTCCGGGCCCACTTCACCGAGGGCCTGCACATCGGCGACCCCGACGTGCTGGCCGCCCTCGCCGCCGAG
Organism: Streptomyces sp. MB09-01; assembly: GCF_033794505.1. Classification (NCBI taxonomy): domain Bacteria; kingdom Bacillati; phylum Actinomycetota; class Actinomycetes; order Kitasatosporales; family Streptomycetaceae; genus Streptomyces; species Streptomyces sp. MB09-01. The sequence goes on from NZ_JARAYQ010000175.1 coordinate 17,894, forward strand.
GCGGGAGTGCGGACCGAGGAGGAGGCGGCCCGCGACAGCGCCGGCGAACTGAAGGAGCGGCTCGACCGGGTGCGCGGGCAGGGCGTGACGGGGGTGCCGGTCGTCGTGGTCGACGGGGTGCCGCCGATGACCGGCGCGCAGCCGGAGGAGACCCTGTACCGGGCCCTGCGGGCGGGTGTCCGCGCGGCCTGATGGCCGCCGGGGGCGGGCGTGCACCCCCGGGTCCGGTGTCCGACGAGGGCGTGCCGCGTCTCCTGTGTACGTTGTCTATTCTCTGATACGTTGTACACAGGCGCGTCGGAAGGAGCCCAGCGGTGCTTGCGCAAGAGGGAAAGCCCCAGAGCGAGGACGGGGACCGCGTCTCTCTGTGGGAGCGGCTCGACCGCCCGGCCCCCGCCCCCCGCGTGACGC
>NZ_JARAYQ010000176.1:0-18227 GCF_033794505.1 Streptomyces sp. MB09-01
GGCCGGGGGCGGTGGCACCGAGCCGGGCGAGGGGCCCGCGCCGCCGAGTTCGGGCACCGCACAACCTCCAGAGACAGCGATCTGATCAGATGCGGTCACCCTATATAACGTGACCGTCAGTCAGATGCCGTTTATTCAGGAGTGGTTGGCTGTGGGCGGCGCCGTGGGTGGACGAACAGGAGGCGGCTGCGACACTCGCCGCCCGTGACCGCGCCCAGCCCGCGACCGCGCCCAGCTCGCGATCGCGGCGTACACGTCCGGAGTGGCTACCAGTGGGCAGGCCGAAGAGGGCCCCGGTGCCGGCAGGTCGGGGCCCGCCGAGCGCAGCCGAGCGGAGGAGGCGGGCGCGGGGCGGGTTCGGTCGGTGTGCTGCTGCGCCCTGCTCCGGATCGTCCTTGCGGCTCTGGCCCGAGTCGGGGACCCCCGCCCCGCCGTTCCGGTGATCACCATGTTGCTGCCCTCCCGACCTGCGCGGAAGGGTTTCCGGTTGGCACCAACACGCCTGTCACCTTGGTGCCGCCCGTGGCTTACGATCACGAAAACGGGCCGCCCGGCACGAGCGGTCGACATCAGCTGGGGGGCTGGGATGCTGCAATCGTTGGGGCTGGGACCGGACGTGGAAGCGGTGTACCGGGGGATGCTGGCCGACGCGTCCGGCGGTGTCGCGGAGCTGTGCGCACGCCTCGGACTCACCGAGGCACAGGTGCGGCACGGCCTGGACCGGCTCGTCGACCTCGACCTGCTGAGGCCGTCACGGGACAGCCCCGATGCGCTGCGCGCGGTCAGCCCCGAACTGGGCCTGGAGCTGCTGCTGCGCCGGCAGGAACAGGAACTGACCCGCCAGCAGGAGGAGTTGGAGCGCAGCAAAGCGGCTGCCGCGCGAGTCGTCTCCGAGTTCGCCGATCTGCGCCCGAACACCGAGGTCGACGGTGCGGAGCGGCTCGTGGGCACGGACGCCATCCAGAGCAGGCTCGAGGAGCTCGCCCACGGGCTGACGCGGGAGTGTTCGGCGATCCTGCCCGGCGGCTCCCTGTCCGAGGCCAGTCTGGAGGCGTCGCGGCCGCTCGACCGGCGCGCCCTGGCCCGCGGCATCGAGATGCGCTCGGTCTACCAGGACAGCGCCCGCAACGATCCGACGACGCTGGCCTACGCCCGGTGGCTGACGGAAGAGGGCGGCCAGGTGCGCACCAGCCCGCTGCTGCCGCCCCGCCTGCTGATCTTCGACCGCAGGGTGGCGGTCGTCCCGATCGACCCCGCCAACTCCCGCCTGGGTGCGCTGTGCACCAGCGCGCCCGGCATCGTGGCGTCGCTCCTGACCCTGTTCGAGCAGACCTGGGTCTCCGCCGTCCCCCTCGGCGCGGACCGCCCCCGCCCCACCGATTCGATCCCTTCCGCGGGCGAACTCGAACTCCTCAGACTGCTGGCCTCGGGCATGACGGACGAAGCGGCCGGCAAACGCCTCGGGGTGTCCCTGCGCACCGTCCGCCGCCAGATGTCCGCGCTGATGGAACGCCTGCACGCCACCAGCCGCTTCGAGGCCGGCCTGAAGGCGGCCCAGCAGGGCTGGCTCTGAGCGGGCCTTCGGCCCGGGACCGGCCCGCGGCGGGGCGACGACCGCTTCCTCGGTGCGCAGACGTGACGGGGGCCGTGCGCATCCGCCTCCTTCAGGAACCCGCCCTGCTCGCCGCCCGCCGCTCGCCGGGGTCGGCTCACCCGTGCGCCTCGCCGCGTCCTCGAAATGGTGCGGACCGCCGGCGCGCGTGTCAGCGTGATCGGTGAGGAATCCGTCCCCACGCAGCAAAGAGGAGTCGCCGTCATGGACGGTAAGCAGGACAAGCGCAAGGAGCCGGGCAAGGGGCGCGAGGCTCAGGAACACCATCGCCCCGGAGACCCCGCGCAGCCCCAGCCGGGGAAGTCATCCCGCGAGAAGGGGCAGAAGCCCGGCCAGAAGGAGACCTCGCGCCGCCGCGAGGACGACCTGCTGCGCGAAGAGGACCTGCACGACGAGGGGCTCTGACCGGCGCACCGTCCGCCCACACACGCAGAGCCCGTCCGGTCCACAGCCACCCCGGACGGGCTCTGTCGCGCCCCCGCTGAATACGTGGTGGTCACAAGCGGCTTCCGGGACCGCGAACCGGAGTACGGTGGGGGCACCGGGGGTATGTCGCACACCCGCTCCCACGCGGACGTCGTTTCCGGCGATCACTGCACCGGGCCGTTCGCACACGGTCCGGGGACGGGTTCGCGACATGATCACGACCCTTGACCGCGCCGAGTCCGGCGGGGAACGTCCCCGTGCTCCGGCACGCCTGGTTCCAGCACGCCTGTTTCTCACACCGAAGGCCTCTCTCGTCGGCCGGCCGGCCGGTGCCTGGTGGCCCGCTCCCGTGACCTCGAATCCGAGCTCCCGGCATGGCCGCCGCCCAAGGCAGGGCCTGCCGTCCCGCTTCGGGAACCCGATGGGCCGAACCGGTCACGACACCCGTCGTCGAGCCGACCGCACGGATGCCCACCGCACCGATGCCGACCGGTGAGGAACGGGCCTTCCTCATGAACGGGACCTACGTACGGGTGGGCGCCCCGCGCCCATCCGCCGATCCTCTGCCCCCTCCGAAAGGGAACACGCCAGCGTGAAGTACATAGAGACCCAGACACTGCCCTCGCTCGGGCACGCCGAGGTCCGGATCATCGCGCACACGCCGGAAGCCGCCCGAGCGGTCGCGGAAGCGCTGCGCCGCTGTTTCGCAGGCGCGGAACAGCGCAGCTACCCCGCCCTCGACGGCAACACCCGCCTCCACCTCACCGTGGACACGGCAACACCCGCCGGCCCCGTCCGCTCCTGGCTGGCAGCCAGCAGAACCCCCGCCGGCAACGGCCCGCACTCCGACGAGACCTGACGGACCGAAGGGCGGAACACTCCGGCCGCCGCCCGGACCTGTCCCGTTCGACGAATGCGGCGGAAGGCCTACGCCGCCCGGTCGGCGGTGGCCGGCGCCTCGGCGCGCCTGGCCGCCAGCCGCTGCGCGCGGCCGGGGCCGCCCGAGATGCGGTGCAGCCGGTACCCACCGGGCTTCTGCGCCTCCCCGGCCAGGTGATTGACGACGCCCTTGCACACGGTCTCCTTGAGCTTGGCGCCCAGGCGGCCGTCGATGTTGAACCACACCGCGACGTCCGCGCGGTTGGCGAACTGGAAGATGCCGTCCGCCCGGCCCAGGCTGATGCACTGGGCGCCGAACGCCTGGTTGAGGGTCTCGGGCTGCTCGCCCGCGATCCGGCTGAGCACCGTGTCGGCGGCCCGCGCACCCATGGGCATCGCGGCCTGGCAGCTCATCCGCAGCGGCAGGTCCGACGGAGCGGCCGAGTCCCCGGCCGCGATGATGCGTACGTCGTCCACGCTGGTCAGCGTCTCGTCCGTGAGCAGACGGCCCTCGGCATCGGTGGCGAGCCCGCTGCGCACCGCCAGGTCCGGCACCGCGAAGCCGGCGGTCCAGATCGTCACCTCGCTCCGGACCTCGCGGCCGTCGGCGAGCCGTACGGCATCGCGCGTCACGGCCGTCACCTTGGTGCCGGGGCCGTCGAGCACGCTCACCCCGAGCCCGGCCAGCCGCCGGGCCACCGAGCGCCGGCCCCGCGCGTGCAGGTACGGTCCGAGCACCCCGCCGCAGACCAGGGTCACGGCGCGCCCCTGCTCGGCCAGCTCCGCGGCGGTCTCGATGCCGGTCGGACCGGCTCCGACCACCGTGACCGCGGCCGAGGCGGGCGCGGCGTCGAGGACCGGCCGCAGCCGCTCCGCTTCCTCGAACGTGCCGATCGGGTAGGCGAACTCCGCGGCCCCGGGCACGCGCGGGTCGGCGCTGCCGCTGCCCACCGCGTAGACCAGGTAGTCGTAGCCGACGCTGCCGCCCGAGGCCAGCGCCACACTGCGCGCGGCCGCGTCGATCCGGACCACGGTGTCGACCACCAGCCGCACGCCGTCGGCCAGGACCTCCCGGTAGTCGACGACCGCGCTGTCCGACCCGCCCACCAGCTGGTGCAGGCGGATCCGGTGGACGAAGGTCGCCCGCGGGTTGATCAGCGTCACCGTCACGTCGCCGCGCTGCGTCAGGCGGTTGGCCGCCATCACGCCCGCGTAACCGCCACCGATGACGACGACATCGAAGTTCTCGGCCATGGTGTGTCCTCCGCTTCTTGGGGCTTCGACCTCAAGACACCGGCGGCTCGACCGCTGTGACAGCATGTGAGGCAGGTCACTTCGCGGGCAGGGGCCCGAGGGGTCCGCATACACGGCCGGCCTGACGGCCGAACGCAGGAGGAGTTCGACGCGTGGAGGCCCGACGGGTCGGCCACGCTCACCCCGGACCCCAACTGGTGAACCCCCGGCCCCAGTTCATGGGGCCGCCGGGCTCGCTGGAGGCGTGAAGATCCGGTCCAGGTGGTGGCGCAGTACCGCGAGGGCCGACTCCGGGCCCCGCTGACCCACGAGGATGCTGGTGCCCATGGTCGCCGTCATCGCGAGCAGGCTGATCGCCTCCGTGCGCGCGTCGATGCCGGGGTCGGCCAGGCCCGACGCCCTGCCCTGTTCGAGCAGGCCGGTCAGGGCGTTCTCGGCGGCGTCGGGATTGTCGATGAAGGGCTGGGCGGCCAGCGCCTCGTCGGTCACGGACAGGATCGAGTAGGAGCTGTAGAGGAGGTGGAAGGTGCGGCTCTCCTCGTCGGTCGGCAGGGAGGCCAGCAGCAGCGCCTCGATCGTCGCGCGCGGGCCCGGGTCCGGACCGGCGGCGGCCAGGCGGGCGCCTACCCGCGCGGTGAAGCGTTCGGTCAGGTGCTGGAGCCCGTAGAAGAGCAGCTTCTCCTTGGTCTCGAAGTAGTACTGGACGAGGCGGAGGGACACCCCGGCCTCCGCGGCCACGTCCCGCATGCCGACCGCATGCAGCCCTCGCCGCCCCGCGACCTGGATGAGCGCCTCGGCGATCTGGGCGCGCCGTTCCTCGTGGTCCACGCGCTTCGGCATCTGCCGCTGTCTCCGCCCCGTCGGTCGAATTCGTCGGCCCGGGCGCTCCCCGGACGCCTTCATGGTACCGCCGTACCATGATCGTGGTACGGTCGTACCACGAAGAACGATTCTTCCCGGAGGTGCCCCGTGCCCGAGAACACGACCCGCGTGCGCCGTGACGTCGGCCGATACGTGAACGACGAGCTGCGCGACCGCTACTTCGCCGCGAGCGACGCCGTCTACGCCATGGGTGCGCCCGCCCGCTCCGAGACGGACGTCGAGACCAGCTTCGGCACCACGCACGTCTACCGGTACGGCCCCGCGGACCCGGCGGCCGAGTCCCGCACGCCGGTCGTCCTGATCCACGGCGCCGGCTACTGCTCCGCCATGTGGTACCCCAACACCCCCGCGCTCAGCGCCGAACGCCCCGTGTACGCGCTGGACACCCCCGGCGACGCCGGCCGAAGCGTCCACCGCGAGCCCATGTGGCAGCCGGAGCGGGCCGCCCAGTGGCTCGACGAGGCGCTCGACGGCCTCGGCCTCGACCAGGTCCACCTCGTCGGCTCCTCCTACGGCGGCTGGCTGGTCCTGAACATGGCGCACCGCCGGCCCGGACGGCTCGCATCGGTCACCGCCCTCGACCCCGGCGGCCTGGAGAAGGTGGGCCTGCGCTTCTTCGCCTGGGTCTTCGTCAGCCTCTTCGCCAGCTTCGCCCCCAAGGCGCTGCGCCCGCGCCTCGCCTCCTGGCTGGAACAGCCGGTCATCGCCGTTCCCGAGCTGCGGACGTGGGTCCAGGCGGGCGCCCGGGCCTTCCGGATCCGCCGCCCCGCACCGCTGCCCCTCGCCGAGGACGCGCTGCGGTCCATCCGGACCCCGCTCTACCTGATCATGGGCAAGCGCAGCCTCCTCGTACACCCGCAGCGGCAGCTGGAGCGCGTGCCGCGGCTGGTCCCGGGGGCACGCGCCGAGATCATCGCCGCGACGGGCCACGGCCCGCAGATCGACCACCCCGACGTGGTCAACGCCCGGATGCTGAGCTTCATGGAGGACGTCGACTCCCTCGACCCGGCCGAGGTGCAGGGCTAGGGCACGAGGCCCGAACCCCGGCGGACAGGCCCCGGCCCCGGGCCTGCCCGTCGGCACGGTGCCCACGGCGTCCCGACGGTAAAATGCGACAGGTAGTCCGTTTCACCCCTTCGGCCCTGAGCTTCCCGCTCCCCCTGGCCGCGAAGCCGGACCGCCGAGCACGAGGGCTGTGATGTCCGCATGAGGAACGCGCCCACCGCCCGCCGCACGGCCCTGCTGGCACCGTGCGCGGCCCTGCTGATCGCGGGCTGCGTCCTGCCGCCCGGGGCGAGCGCCGCGGCGCTCGCCGATCCGTCGGCCGCGCCCCCGCCCTCTCCCACGGCGACGGCGGGCACCTCCCCGGCCCCCACGCCGTCGCCGCTGAACCCCATCGATCCGGCCGCGTTCCAGTCCGCCGTGGAGCGTGCGGCGAAGAAGATGATGGTGCCCGGCGCCGTGGTCCTGCTCCGCACACCGCAGGGGACCTTCCGGGCACTCGTCGGCACGACCGAGCTGGGCACGACCGCACCGCCCACCACGGGCGACCACTTCCGGATCGCCTCCAACACCAAGACCATGACCGCGGCGCTGATCACCCTGCTCGCCCAGGACGGCAGACTGCGGTTGAACGACCCGGTGTCCGCCTATGTCGCCGGAGTGCCGAACGGCGACCGCATCACCCTCGCCCAACTGCTGAAGATGCGCAGCGGGCTCTACAACTACACCGACGCGCCCGAACTCTCGGCGTCCCTGGACGCCGACCCGGGCAAGGCCCGGACGCCGCAGGAGATGCTGGACATCGCGTTCAAGCGCCCGCCGAACTTCGCGCCCGACGCCTCCTACGAGTACAGCAACACCAACTACGCGCTGCTGGGCCTGGTCGCCGAGAAGGCCGGCGGACGCCCCCTGGCCGAGCAGTTCTGGGACCGGCTGTCGGCCCCGCTCGGGCTGAAGGCCACCTCCCTGCCGGCCCTCGACGACACGTCCCTCCCAGGCCCGTACTCGCACGGATACATGTACGGAGGAACGGCGTACGCCCTGATCGACCAGCCCTACCCCGCCGACATCCAGGCGGCGGCCCGTTCGGGCAAGCTCGAGCCCGTCGACTACACGCACCAGAACCCCTCGTACGCCCACGCCGCCGGCGGCGCCGTCTCCACCGCGGACGACCTGGCCGCGTGGATCCGGGCCCTGGTGACGGGCAAGGTCCTGAACGCCTCGTTCCAGCAGCAGTGGCGGGGCAGCCCGCAGGCCGAGGACCCGGCCGCGCCCGACGGACAGAAGTACGGCTACGGCATCGCCTACCAGCGCTTCGGGCCGAACTCCGCGATGTACTACCACGGCGGCGAACTCCCCGGCTTCAACTCCTTCATCGGCCACGACCCGGACAACGACGTCACGCTCGTGATCTGGACGAACCTGACGCTGTCGCCCGAGGGCCGCACCACCGCCCAGGCCCTGCTGCCCACCGTCCTCAACCAGATCTACGCCGGCCTCTCCCTCCCCACCGGCACCGGGTAGGCCGGGTCCGGCCGGGCGGGGGCCGTCCGGGTGCCCGTACGCCGTGTCGCCCCGGGGGCGGCGGGAGACGGTACGAGGATGGAGCCCGACGGAAGGCGCCCACGCACCTGACGCCCCGTCTCCGGGGCGGCCACGACCACCGCGGGAGGGCTCCTGGGGGCGCAGCAGCGGATGGGGTGGACAGCCGTGTCGACATCGAGTCACGAAACGTTCGGCGCGCCCTGCTGGGTCAGCCTGATGGCCCGCGACCCCGGCGCGTCGCAGGCGTTCTACGGTGCGGTCCTCGGCTGGCAGTTCGGATCCGCCCGGCTCGGGGAGGGGTTCACCGTCGGCTTCAGCGACGGGGTCCCGGTGGCCGGCATCGGCGCCCTGCCCCCGACGGTCACGGCCCCCGTCGCCTGGACCCCGTACTTCGCCGTGGACGACGCCGACGTCACGGCCGCACGCATCCTCGAGCGCAGCGGAACCGTCGCCGTCGGCCCCCTGGCCTTCGGCACCGGGCGGGCGGCGCTCGCCTCCGACCGCGACGGGGCGGTCTTCGGGATCTGGCAGGGGGAGGCCATCCCCGACTGGGACATGGACGGGGAAGCCGCTCCGGCCTGGCTCGAACTGCGCACCCGGGACGCCTTCGACGCCGCCATCTTCTACGGCGAGGTCCTGGAATGGGCCTGTGGGCAGAGCGGCTGCTGCGAGGTCGCCTACGTGGAGGAGAACAACCGCATCCAGCTCCGCCACGCGGGCCGCACGGTGGCCCGGCTGCACGGCGGAACCCTCGCGGCGGCCCCCGACCCGCACCTGCGGCCCCACTGGCACGTCCACTTCCGGGTGCCCGACGTCGAAACCGCGGTGAAGGCTGCCACCGGACTCGGCGGCAGCACGGTCCCCGCGACCGACGCCGTGACCGGCTCCGGCCTCTTCCCCCGCGAGGTCACCCTGCGCGACCCCGAGGGCGCCCTGTTCGGCATCGTCGGCCCGGCCGGCCGCAGCCGCCCCTGACCGGCCGCCACACCGTCATTGCGGCGCCGCAGGGCACCGGAGCGGGCCGGGTCAGCCGGCCGGCGTGAACTGCTCCGTGCCGACGACCCGGAGGAGGGCGAGGCGCTCGGCCGCGTCCGTGCCGGGCGGGGGCGTGAGCAGGACGAGCCGCTGCTCGCCCTCCGGGGCGAGGAGCACCTGGCAGTCGAGGTCGCCGGGTTCACCCTCGCCCCGTGACCTCGCCTCCCCGGGGGCCCTCGGCGTCGCGGTCCGGCAGCGGGGTGCGGAGCCAGCGGGCCGGTAGGGGCTCGCGGGCCACCACGTACCCGACGGCGATGGCTAGCGTGAGGACGATGAACAGCACGATCAGCCAGGACATGAGGGCGAAGACCGACCCGAGGCTGCCGAACTGCCGCATGCTGCGCTCCACGGCGTGCGGCATGTAGATCCTCGACACCATGGACAGCAGCTGCTCCCCCACCCCGGCCAGCAGCGCGCCGGGCAGCAGCGGCAGCCACGGGATCCGGGCACCGAGCAGCAGGTGCTGGGTCCACCACCACAGCAGCGTGCCGCTGACCACGGCGAGCAGGAAGCCGCCGACCGGGCCGGCGCCGAAGGCGCTCTGGACCGGCCCCTGGAAGAGCAGGGCGCTCAGCCAGACGAGGATCCAGGCCAGCCACCGCCATGCCGCGAGCCGGGCCTTGGCCTTGGGCAGGTGCCAGGAGCGCTCGCACGTCATCTGCAGCGCGCGGCTGCAGGCGGTGGCCGACACCAGTGTCACCACGACGCCCACCGCGCCGGTGCTCGCGGTGGCGGTGGAATCGGTCGCGGAGTACACCTGCCGGACCTGGTCCAGGGCGGCGTCCTGGAGCCCGAGCGTGGCACGGATGGACGTGACCAGCTGCTGCTGGAGCCAGTCGGGTGCGAGCGCGCCGATGACGAAGAGGGCCGGCACCGCGCCTAGGAAGGCCTGCGCGGCCAGCCTGAACGCGCAGTCCAGGACCTTGACGCCGGCGAGCTGTTCGAGGAGCCGGGTCAGCAGCGGTGTGTGCTTGCGCATCCAGGGGGGCAGGCGGAGCCGGCGCGCGGTGGCCTCCCGATCGGACACGGTGCTCTCCTCACGGGCCGGTTGCCGACGTCGGTGACCACCCTTCCACGAGAAACACCGAATAGCTCATATCCGGCATTTCGCCGCCCGGCCCCGTCACTCCCGTGATTGCATCCCTCCCGTACCCGCAACACGTGACCGTGACCGCGAGGGGGCGAGCCGCATGTTCCAACGGCCGACGCGCGCGATGCGCCGGGACCTGACCCAGCTGATCTGCGCGCTCGGCGGCCTGGCGCTGGGGCTGGTGGCCCCCATGGCCGACGTGGGACCGCTGGTGGAGGCCTCGCGCGTGGCGACCATGCTCTTCACCGTCGGGTTCGGCGTCATCAGCCTGGTGAGCATCATCTACTCGATGCTGTTCCTGGTCGTGCAGTTCTCCGCCAGCACGTTCACCCCGCGCCTCGCGTTCTTCCGCGACGAACCGATCGTCTGGCGCGCGTTCGCCTTCGCCGTCGGGGTCTTCGTCTTCTGCGTCGTCGCGGGCCTCGCCATCGGCGCCCGCGACCGGGTCTCGGCCCTCCTCCCCTGCGTAGCCATGGTCCTCACGCTGGTCGCCCTCACCCTGATGAGGTCGCTGCAGACGAAGGCGTTCGACTCGATCCAGCTCGCCCACTCGCTCACCGCGATCGCCACCCGCGCCCACCGGTCGTACGACACCCTGTACGTGCGGCCGTACGATCCCGGCCGCACGGCCGCGCCGCCGCCCCCGGGGACCGGACCGACCGGGGCTGGGGCCGGGACTGGCACCGGCACCGGCACGGGCACCACCGTGCGCTGGTCCGGGCCGGCGACCGTGGTCCAGCAGATCGACGTACCCGCCCTGGTGGCGGTGGCCCAACGGCACGACTGCGCGATCGACTTCCGGGTCACCCCCGGCCGCACCGTCTCGCGGGGCATGGCCCTGGCCGAGGTGACGGGCGCCGAACTGCCCGAGGAGGTCCTGCGCGAGGCCGTGGTCACCGGTGTGGAACGCACCTTCCACCAGGATCCCGAACTGCCGTTCAGGCTCCTGGTCGACATCGCGCTGCGCGCGCTCTCCCCCGCCGTCCACGACCCGGCGACGGCGGTGGAGAGCATGGACCGCCTGGAGGACCTGCTCACCCGGCTCGCCGACCGGGAGCTGGACTTCGGCCGGTTCGCCGACGGGGCGGGCCGGGTGCGGGTGACGGTCCCCGTCCCCGACTGGGAGCAGTACGTCCGGACGGCCTGCGACGACATCGCGGTCGCCGCCGCGGGCTCCCCGATGGCCTTGCGCCGCCTGCGCGACCTCCTCGGCCGGCTGCTGGAACGGAGCCCCGAGGACCGGCGGGCCGTCGTGCGGGAGCGGCTCGAATGGGCCGAGCGCACGGGGAGCGCCGCGTACCCGCTCATCTGGACGCCGCGCGAGGAGTGCTCATGAGCGACGAGCGCCGGGGCCCTGCCGCCCACGAACGCCTGAGCGCCGTGGACCCCACCGCGACACCCCGGGAGCGCCGGCGCGTCCTGCTGGGCTGTGTACTCCGCTCGGGAGCCTCGGTCGTCCTGATCACCGCGCTGTACTACCTGGCGCCCCTGGACGGCGAGATCGTTCTGCGCACCCTCGTGTCGCTCGTGCTGGGCCTGGGCCTCTTCGGCTGGCTCGTGATCAGGCAGGTCACCGCCGTCGCCCGTGCGCGGTTCCCCCGACTGCGCGCCATGGAGGCGCTGGCCACCGCCGTACCTCTGTTCCTGGCGATCTTCTCCGTGACGTACTTCCTGGTCGCCAAGGAGGTACCGGGCACGTTCACGGAGTCGCTGAACCGGACGGACGCCATGTACTTCACGGTCACGGTGTTCGCGACCGTGGGCTTCGGGGACATCACACCCGTCACCGAGACCGGCCGCGTGCTGACCACCCTGCAGATGGTCGCCGACCTGCTCCTGGTGGGCGTGATCGCGAAGGCGCTCTTCGGCGCGGTCCGGATCGGGATGCGCCGGCGCGGGTCGGGACCCGCCGCTCCGGACGACGACGGGCCGAGAGGCAACGACTCGAGAGGCGACGACTCGTGAGCGCACGGCGCAGGACCCCGGCCGGGGAGCCGGCCGGGGTCCCGCTCGTTCGTCCCGTCAGCACCGGAGACCGGTGGAGGCCGCCGCGGCGGACTCGTCCAGCTTCTGGATCTGCGGCTGCAGCTGGGTGAGGGCGTCCTTGCCGGTCGTGTCGCCCGGCAGGTCCTCGTAGCCCTTCTTGAGGTTCTCGGCAGCGGACTTCACCGCCTCCCGCTCCGCTTCCTTCAGCTTGCTCAGGTTCTCCTTGACCCCGTTCCAGTCCTCCTGGACGGCGTCGTACGCCTCCTGGACCTGGTCCTTGGTCGCGGTGGCGGGGTTCAGCGCCTTCAGCTTGGCGTTGTCGGCCTTCAGCGCGGTCAGATCCGTGCAGAGGTCGGCTGCGGCCTGGGTGGCCTCCTCCTCGGGCGAGGGGTCGTCGGAGCAGGCGGAGAGACCGAGAACCGCGCTGATGCAGAGCACACCGATCACCGGAAAACGCTTCATGGGGGCCTTCCTCAGTCAGACAAATCGGATGTACGGGATCTTCCGGTACACCTGACAAAATATGCAGACTCCATGACATTGCGCATCCGCATGGCTCCGGGCCGTCGACGCCGCTACGGCTTGATGTTCTGGTTCAGGTGGAACAGGTTCCCGGGGTCGTAGGTCCGCTTGACCTGGGCCAGCCGGTCGTAGTTCCCCTTGTAGTTGGCCCGGATGCGGTCCTGGTCGTCGCCGGCCATGAAGTTGATGTAGCCGCCCTCCTCCGAATGCGGGGCGGTGGCCTCGTAGTAGTCGCGGACCCAGGCGGTGTTGGCCTCGTTGCCGGCGGGGTCGGGCCACATCCCGGCGATGACGGTGGCGAACGAGGCGTCGCGGTAGGCGTAGGCCGTCGCGTCGGAGGCGACGCGGTGGCAGGCGCCGTTGACGGGGTAGATGTGGACCGTCGAGTTCACGGCGGGCAGGCCCGGGGCGTGCTGCAGGTGCGCCGCGATCGCCTCGTCGGTGAGCTCGGACACGAAGTTGGCCTTCCAGTAGTGCTGGAGGCCGGGCGGTACGAGCGCGTCGAAGGCGCTGTTGAGCGCCGGGTACGGCATGGGGCCCACGTGCTCGGCGACCACCGGCGCGAAGTCGTGGAAGGCCTGCAGGGCGCGCGGCCCCTCGTCGAGCGGCCCGGACCAGCACGCCACGATCAGCGCGAAGGTATCGCCGTGCCGGTCCTCCGGGATGAACGGGAGCGGCGGGGCGATCTGGAAGGCCGGGAACCCGCCCAGCTCCTCCGGGGCGTCGGCGATGTGATCGGCGAAGGAACGCAGCACGGTGGCGGCGTCCTCCAGCTCGAAGAGCATCGGCCCGCCGTAGATGTCCTTGACCGGGCCCAGCCGGTACTCGAAGGAGGTCACCGCGCCGAAGTTGCCGCTGCCTCCGCGCAGCGCCCAGAAGAGGTCGGCGTTCTCCTCCTCGCTCGCCACGAGCAGCCGGCCGTCCGCGGTCACCACGTCGGCCGAGATCAGGTTGTCGCAGCTCAGGCCCATTCCGCGGCACAGGTAGCCGATGCCGCCGCCGAGGGTGAGCCCGCCGATACCGGTGGTCGAGATGATCCCGCCGGTGGTCGCCAGCCCGAAGGCGTACGTCGCCGCGTTGAAGTCGCCCCACGTGGCGCCGCCCTCCGCGCGCGCCGTTCGGCGCGCCGCGTCCACGCGGACCCCGCGCATCCCGGACAGGTCGGCGACCACGCCGTCGTCGCAGGTGCCGAAGCCGGGCACGCTATGGCCGCCGCCGCGTACCGCCAGATCGAGCTCGTTCTCGCGGGCGAAGTCGACCGTGGCCATGACGTCGCCCGCGTTGGCGCAGCGCACGACGGCGGCCGGTCTCCGGTCGATCATGGCGTTGTGGACCGTGCGTGCCTCGTCGTAGGCCGCGTCGTCGGGCGTGACGACCGCCCCGCGGACCCGTTCGCGCAACTGGTCGATCGAGAGCTTGCCCATGGCCATCGCTCCTCGTACCTGGTGGCTTGAAGCTGGTCCCGTAGCCGGTCCCCCCACCGGTTCCGCGCTACGGCTGGAGGTGGCTGAAGCCCACCTCGAAGTGTTCGACGGAGACGATCCGCTGGCCCTCCCGCTGCGCCGTCTCCTCGCGGATGCGGGCGGCCTGCTCCTCGCTGTCCCGCATGGTCCGCTCGTCCTCCCACAAGGTCAGCGACTTGGCCTCCCCCGTGGCCCGGTCGACGAGGTAGTAGACCCCGCGGAAACCGGGAACGTCCTTGACCTGCCTGACGACCGCCTCCGAACTCGCGGTCACGTCTCCCCCCGCGGGGACCGGTGATCCCTGGTAGGTGCTCAGCCTCGCGAACATCTCCAGTCCTTCCTGACCGGGCCACCGGTCGGGGAACAGGCGGCTCCAGGACCAGGGTGCTCCGGCGGGGCGCGCCCCGCATGCCGGGACGGCGCGACAATGGGGGTGAGGTACACGTCTGCCGTTGCCGTTGCGGAGAGGCGGGTCATCGACGTGCCCTACATAGCTGTGACCGCCCTGAGTCATGTCGGGCTGGTGCGCGAACACAACGAGGACAGCCTCGTCGTCGGCCCGTGGACGCTGTGCGGGACCGTGACCCAGAACCCCCAGACCCTGCTGTTCCCCTTCGGCAGACCGCTGGTCGTCGCCGTCGCCGACGGGCTCGGCGGACAGCCGGCCGGCGAAGTGGCCAGCGAGCTGGTCGTGCGCCACCTCTCCGCCCTCGGTCCCGAGCTGGACGGCGAGGACGCCCTCGGCGACGCCCTGCGCCGCTGCAACCACGCCGTGCACTCGGCCACCGACGGACGGCCGGACCTGACCTCCATGGGCACCACGATCGCCGGGGCCCTCGTCCTCGCGGAGTCGCTGGTGGTCTTCAACGTCGGCGACAGCAAGGTGTTCCGCGCGGCGCCGGACGGCCTGCACCAGGTCAGCGTAGACGACAGCCCGCCGCCGGCCCCCGGGCACCGCACCACCTCGGCCGTGACCCAGACCCTCGGCGGCAGCCGCGGCTACCACTCGATCGTGCCGCACATGGCGGCCTTCGAACTGACCGAGGGCGACCGCTACCTCGTGTGCAGCGACGGGCTGACCGACCCGGTGCCCGACGAGGAGATCGAGGACCTGCTGCGGGTGCACGACGACGGCAGGGCCGCCTTCGAGCTGTGGCGGGCCGCCATCGACGCCGGCGGCCCCGACAACATCACGCTCGCGCTGGTCCGCATCAGCGCGTAGGACCCGCCCCGTGCGCGGGCCCCGCGCACGCGTCACGCGTTCCCCGGGGCGGCCAGCCGGTCCGTGAACCGCTGGAGCGCCCCGGCGCCCAGCGAGGACATCAGCGGGTGCAGCGCGCGGTCGGCCAGCCGGACGCCCGGCAGGCGCAGCCCGCCGAAGAAGGCGAACCGGGTGCCGTCCCCCTCCGCCACCGCCGCCATGCCGCCCAGCACGAACCGGCTCTGCATGAGGCACCAGCCCGGTCGCAGCACGACGTCGAAGCGCGCCCGCAGGCCCAGCGGACTGCGGGCCCGGGCTTCGAGGCGCTCGCCGTCCGCCGAGGTCACGGTGAAGGAGCCGATGTCGGTGATCATGGCGGGCAGCTGGCTCTCCAGATCGGAGGCGAGCGCCCAGACCTGCTCGAAGGGGGCGTCGATCAGGTGCTCCGCGAAGCCCGTGCCCGGTGTGCTGCGTGCGATGACGCGCAGCCGCCGGACGGCGTCGAGTTCGGCGACCGGCCAGGAGTCCTTCAACGTTCCCACGCCTTCCGGAAGTTGCGGCGGGCCCGGAAGAGACGGGTCCGCACGGTGGGTTCGGGCACGCCGAGGAGCGCGCTGACGGAGCGCTCGTCCAGCCCTTCCAGGTCCCGCAGGACCAGGACGGCCCGGTGCGCCGGGGAGAGCCGCTCCAGCACGTCGCGCACGTCGGCGGCGAGCTGCGGATCGTCGCGCGCGGGCACGTCCTCCAGCGGGTCCGGGACCACCCGGGCCGCCCCCCGGGCGATGCGGACCGCCTCCCGTACGGCGATCACCCGCGCCCACCCGAACAGCGCGGCCGGCTCCCGGAGCTGGCCGATGCTGCGGAAGATCACGATGAGCGCCTCCTGCGTGGCGTCCGGCCCGTCCTGCAGGGCGATGGGGCCGCACAGCCGCCCGACGTAGGGGGTCAGCAGGTCCAGCAGCCCCTGGGTGGCCATCCGGTCCCCGCGCTGGGCGGAGCGGACGAGGGCGGCCAGCTCGGCGTTCGCGGCCGCGGCCGCGGTCACCGTTCGCCGAGTCGGGTGAGGAGCGGCACCACCGTCTCCAGGAGGGTGTTCTTCTGCCCCGGCACGAGCACCAGGACGCACGGGATCCTCACGGCTTCCTCCTCCTCGACGACGTGTCGGGAGGGAAGAGGGGGCCGACCGGCCGAACATTCCCCATGACCTGCGTCACACCTGCACAGGGCTCCAGGCCAGACAGGCACGCGTTTATATGATTTTCACGCGTGAATTTCTGTTCCCGCGGATGCAGAATTTCGACAGACCTGCTACGGGAAAAAATGTACGCCCCCGATCCCACCCCTCGTGCTACTGTGATGTCAGTTGCAGTTGTGGTTCCCAAAAACTTACAAGTGCTCTCACCTGATTTTTCGGTGGGCGCACTTTTTATTTCCGGCGCATGCAGTGAGATTTGCACATTCCGGTCGGGGCAATCATCGCGGCGACGCCGGGTTCGCACAGTGCGGTCCCGGGCACTGCCCCAAAGGAGAATTCATATGGCATCTGGCACCGTGAAGTGGTTCAACGCGGAAAAGGGCTTCGGCTTCATCGAGCAGGAGGGCGGCGGCGCTGACGTCTTCGCTCACTACTCGAACATCGCCTCTTCTGGCTTCCGTGAGCTTCAGGAAGGCCAGAAGGTTACCTTCGACGTCACGCAGGGCCAGAAGGGCCCGCAGGCCGAGAACATCGTTCCCGCCTGACGCTGACGCGTACACGCAGCTGAGGCCCGCACCTTGGGGTGCGGGCCTCAGCGCGTTGCTTTTTACCCGCTCACGCCCTGTCGGTCCCCGACGGCCCCCTGAGCGGCGGGTGACGGCGCTCCGCGCCGGCCCGCCCCACGTCCGGCCGGGCTGCGGTGTCTCACACGACGCACCGCCCCGCCCCCGCCCCGCACACCGTCCGCCGCAACCCGGCTCTCCGACGCACGGCGCGGCACCCTCTCCACGACGAACCGGCCCGCCCTTTCCGGCACGGCACGGCCCCGTCCCGTCTTTTCTTCGGCTCGTTCTCGCGAATCCCCCTGCCCGGGAATTCCTCGATACGCGCCGCATCGAGGAAGGTTCTGCATGAACCGCACCACTCGCACGAACGACCGCTCCTCCCGCGCCCCCCGCAAGGGCGGCTCCGCGGGCTTCGGCAGCTCCGGCGGCTCCGGCCGCGGCAGCCGTTTCGGCTCTTCGGCCCCCACCCGCTCCGGTGGCTCCGGATACGGCGGCTCCGGCCGCTCCGGCTACGGCGGCGGCAGCCGCCGCCCCGCCGCCCTCCAGGGTGAATTCGCCCTCCCCGAGACGATCACTCCGGCGCTCCCCGCCGTCGAGGCGTTCGCCGACCTCGACATGCCCGAGCAGCTGCTGGCCGCGCTCGGCTCCGAGGGCGTGAGCGTGCCGTTCCCGATCCAGGCCGCCACCCTGCCGAACTCCCTCGCGGGCCGTGACGTACTGGGCCGCGGTCGCACCGGCTCCGGCAAGACCCTCGCCTTCGGCCTGGCGCTGCTGGCCCGTACGGCCGGACAGCGCGCCGAGGCCCGGCAGCCGCTGGCCCTGGTCCTCGTCCCCACGCGCGAGCTGGCCCAGCAGGTCACGGACGCCCTCGCCCCCTACGCCCGCGCCATGAAGCTGCGTACGGCCACCGTCGTGGGCGGCATGCCCATCGGGCGGCAGGCGAGCGCGCTGCGCGGCGGTGCCGAGGTCGTCGTCGCGACGCCGGGACGGCTCAAGGACCTCATCGACCGCGGCGACTGCCGGCTGAACCAGGTCGCGATCACCGTCCTGGACGAGGCCGACCAGATGGCCGACATGGGCTTCATGCCGCAGGTCACCGCCCTGCTCGACCAGGTGCGCCCCGAGGGCCAGCGGATGCTGTTCTCCGCCACCCTCGACCGCAACGTCGACCGGCTGGTGCGCCGCTACCTGACCGACCCCGTCGTGCACTCCGTCGACCCCTCGGCCGGCGCGGTCACCACGATGGAGCACCACGTGCTGCACGTGCACGGCGCGGACAAGCACGCGACCACCACCGAGATCGCGGCGCGCGAGGGCCGCGTGATCATGTTCCTGGACACCAAGCACGCCGTCGACCAGCTCACCAGCCACCTGCTGAACAGCGGCGTACGGGCCGCGGCGCTGCACGGCGGGAAGTCGCAGCCCCAGCGCACCCGCACCCTCGCCCAGTTCAAGACCGGACACGTGACCGTGCTGGTGGCGACCAACGTCGCGGCGCGCGGCATCCACGTCGACAACCTCGACCTCGTCGTCAACGTCGACCCGCCCACCGACCCCAAGGACTACCTC
>NZ_JARAYQ010000177.1:0-18190 GCF_033794505.1 Streptomyces sp. MB09-01
CCCCTGCCCCCGCCGTGATCCTGCCCACCTCCCTTGATTCGGGACAGCCCGAAACGAGTCGAATCCCGCACCAGGGTCGACGGATTCTGTACCCGACAGCAAACCCGGAACAAAGGAGAACAGCATGCGCATCATGCGCAATGTCCTCGGGAGCGTGGGGCTCACCGCCGCGCTCGCACTCGGGATCACCCTCACCCCCGCCGCTGCCGCGGCTCCGGCAGCAACGCCGCCGGCCGCATCACCGGCCGTGGCCTCCCCGGTGTCGGCCAGCCAGCAGTTCGGGACGCTGGGGAACATGGAGTTCTACGACGACTTCTGGACCTTCGCGGAGTGCGACAGGTTCGGCCGATCCGGCATGTCGAAGGGCAAGTGGTGGGACTACGACTGCCAGGAGTCCTGGTTGGACTGGGACCTGTACGTCGCCTACTACTGAGCAGCGGGCGCTTGACGGCGTCGTCGCCCTGCCGCTGCAGGGTGGCGACGCCACAGTCCTTGGCGTTGCTGGCGGGGGCGTCGCCTCTCGTGCCCGCCGCGGCGGCCGTTGTACGGGGTGCGGCAGGACGGCGGTGCGGCGGCGGGCGTGCGAGCTCTTCCGACGGGACGCGTCCAGGCGGCCACGCGCCTGCAACACCCCGGCGCCGCGGCGAAGGCCCGGGGGCCGCTGCCGATGCGGCCGTGCTGCTGCGCCAGGCCGCCGCCCTGACCGGCACCCGTCCGTCGGCGGCCGGGCCGAAGTCCCGTACTGCGGGCCCGCAGCGGCCGACTCGGGTTTTCCCGCCGCGGTGGCCCCCGGCCCGCCGGTCCCGGCCGAGGCCGTGGTTCCCGCCGCTGGCAGCAGGTCGTCCCGGCCAAGACGGCGGGGGCGTGGCCGGTAGATGCCGAGTGCTGCTCCCCGGAGGACCGGGAGGACGGCATGGCGGCCGCCAGGAGGTCGGGTCCTTTCGCGGGTGCTGGCCGTTGTCGGCGCGGGTACGGCCTCGGTAAGACATGCCTCCCGGGTGGAAGGAGGAGGAGCGGTGAGCCCGCGGTAGTTCTACGCCGGTACCGTGCTTGGTCTCGTGTTGAGCGCCGCGGGCCGGGCGCACCAGCCGCCTTCCGGACTGCGGTGCCCGCTACGCCGGCTTGGGGGCCGGGTTGCGGCCGGGCCGCGTGGACGCTGCTCCTCGCCGCCGTGGTGGTCCTCGTGGTCACCTGCGTTCGTATGGCCTTCGGCCCTGGCCGGCCGTCCTGCCCTCCGGGTGTGTTTCCGGGGCCGTGGGTGCTGGAGTCGGAGGAGGTTCGCTCGTACGCCGCGAGGATCTTCGAGGGCCAGGGGCCTTAGGACTGGCTTGCCACGGACAGCGGGTCCCGGCCGTGACCGGTGTATCCGTGTGCGTGCTGCGGTAGGCGCACCGGCTCTTTCCCGCGGGGTTCTGTCATCGGAGGTCTTGGCGGGTGTGACTGATCTTTTCGATCATGCGTCGGGCGTTTTCGGTGGGTGTGGTGAGGCCTTTCTGGCCGTGGTCGGCGGCGTCGCTGCCGGAGAGGAACAGCGGTACTGGGGAGGTGTAGTCGGCCACGGCCTGGTGGGTGGCCGGGTCGATGCGGCCGTCGAGGACTGCCATACGTAGGGCGAGGAGGTTGTCGCTGTCGTGGCAGCCGGCCCAGCCGGCACAGATCCGTCTGCTGTCGTTGCCCGTGTCGCTCTGGTGGCATTGGAAGATGCGTGGGGGCTGGTCGGGGGTGTCGGCGTCGTAGGTCCGGAGCTTGTCGTATTCCTCGCTCGCCCAGATGCCGGCCGGTACATCGCGCCGGTAGGGGCAGCTTTCGCACGGACGCGGTGCTGGAGGGCGGATCGAGGAGGCCATGCGCCCCAGTATCGATGGCGGGGGTGTGGGCACGTCCCGTTTTGCCGGGGGATGGCTGTCCGGTGGCCGCCGGCTCGGTTCACGGCTGGGTTGCGGCTGCCCGTGCTCGTGCAGTGTGGGAGGCGGGCCTGTTGGTCGGCTCGCGCCAGTGGCCGCTGCTCGCCGCCCGCGTGCAGAGCATCGGCGAGACCACCGGCACCCGCACCGTCGCCCGCGACCTGGACCGCCTCACTACCGACGCCTCCTGGCAGGAAGCCTCCGGCACGGTCCTGGTCGGCTGCCAAGCACGCGCTGCGCGTGACCGACGTCTTGGGCAGCGAGGGCCCGCCGCAGGGCGATGCTTAGCACCGCCGACTTCACCGCGCGGTCGGTGCGGCTCGGCGGATGGCGACGTCCGCCGTAGACGGCTGGAGCACGCCCAGTCCAGGTGTACGGCCTGCAGGCCCGGTCCGCCGCACGGAATTCCGGGATTTCAAGCCATGGGCGGCGAATTTATGCCGCGGGTGAGGTATTTCTCGTCAATAGATTCAGGCATTCGGTGCGAACATAGGGTGCTGAATCCTGATATGCGCGTATTTACGCCTGATGGGAGTCGGGGTGGGATGTGGGGTGAATTTTGGAGGAACCGATGAGTGTTTTAAGCCGTTTGTTGCGGATAGTCTGGCTGGTTTGTGGCAGCCGCGAATCCGGCAGCTCTCGACGAAGGTTGATGGAGTCCTGACGCGTCGCTAAGTCCAACGTTTCCGCAGCGTGTCGGACCATGACTCATTTACGTGACCGTCAATTGATCATCTTCAGTCAGCTGGTTACGTTCTTCCAGTCATCCCCGGCCGATCTTCGGCGAAACGGGGGAAATGGCGGGGAAGAAGACCGCGACGCGTGGGCTGTGCGTGCAAAACATCGCCTGCGCTCCGGCATGCCTTCTTCGATCGCCAACGGCGAGACCGCGACCGCGAGCAAGTGGTCCGCGATCCGGGCCGCCCTCAGCAAGATCAGCGGCTTTGGCAAGGCCATCGGCAGCAACTTCGCCGTCTTCAAGGCGTGGTGGGACGGTCTGGAGTGGTGGCAGAAGCTTCCGGTCAACGCCATTGCCCCGGGGCTTACCGCCATCGACATCTGGAACGCCCTGCACTGATCGCAGCACGTTCTGCGGTAGCGAGTACTGACTGACTGGCAGGGGCTGGGTCTCACCGCGCATGCCCAGCCCCTGCCGGGGTCCAGGAAATGAAGGGGGACGGCTTCGATGGCCGAGACCGATCACACCTCGAAAGCAGCGACAGAAGCCACGTGGGCCCTGCCTCTTCTGGCGCTGGCGCCGCTCGCAGCGCTGAGAGTCATCACAGATCTCTCAACGCTCTGGCTCGCGCTGTCTTGGGCTCTGGTCACCCTGACCGTGCTTCTCCTGGCTGCAGGATGGCTCACCGTGCACCTCCACGGGACGCGGGGGCGCGCAGCATGGTGGACATGCGTCCTTGCGCATTCCGTGTTCGCCTGGCAGCTGACTGCTCTTGTGCTGCAGTAGTCGAACGGGAAAGAGGGGCGAACGGGGCCCCTCCGGCTCCCACGTCTGCCCAGGCTGCCCCGATGGCCCCGCTCCATGCGGCACACGCGACACAGAGCGCACATGAATGGTTCAACGACATGAGTACGGCACCGCTGCCGGCCAGCCACCACGACCTTGGCCGGCTCCTGGAGGAAACACCCCGAGTGCAAGAGGACAGCACCCTTGTTGAAGCCCAGGGCCTCGGCCGGTCTTTCGGCCCCAAACCAGTCCTGAGTGATGTCTCGTTCACCCTGCGCGCCGGTGAAGTAACTGGCTTCGGCGGTGCCAATGGTGCAGGGAAAACCACCGCGATTCGGCTGATGCTAGGCCTGCTGAGAGGGGAAGGGCGCACCCTGTACCTTGGCAGGCCGCTGCTCGAGTGGGGATCCCCGGGCTCCGTTGTGGGCGCTGTACTGGGTGGTGTGGCAGGGCATCCGGGTCACCGCGTACGCGCCCACCTACGCATGGTGGCAGCCGGATCCGGAGCCCACGAAGCACGCGTGGACGAGCTGCTGGAATCAGTGGGGCTCGCCGGCGCAACCAACCTCCGTCTGGCCGAGCTGTCGCTCGGCATGGCTCAGCGGGTGGGGATCGCTCAGGCCCTCCTCGGAGATCCTCCCGTGTTGATCCTCGACGAGCCCGCCAACGGCCTCGATCCCCATTCACTCCACTGGCTGCGGCACTTCCTGCGCGATCAAGCGGCCGCCGGCAAGGCGGTCCTGGTGTCAAGTCACCTCTTGGGCGAAATGGAGCAGTTGGCCGACCGTGTCCTGGTCCTCACCCGCGGGCGCATCGCGGCCACGGCAACGATGCGGGAGGTCGTGGAACATGCGGCTCGTCGGCGTAAGACGACCGTACAAGCCCCTGACCTGAATGTACTTTCCGACGTGATCGCGGCCCACGGTGGGCTCCTCGAACCCACAGGAGAACAAGACGCCACCATCACCGGACTGGACCGCGTCCAGATCGGCAATCTGGCACTAAAAGCCGGAGTGCCCCTGTACTGGCTCCACGAGGAGAAGCCTTCACTGGAGGACTTCTACCTCGACGTCGCGGAAGAGGAGTTCAAGATCTCGTGACACGCGCCACGATGGGGCCCCCGACGCCCATTGCACCCGCCAGCGCGTTCTTCAGGGCCTGCCTGTACGAATGGCGGCACCTGACCGCCCTCCGTTCGACCTGGGTCCTCCTCGGCGTCGTTGCCCTCCTCAGCCTGCTGACCGGCCTGAACGTTCTGCTGGACGCCGAAGGGCAGAACACTGCCAACCCGCTCATAGCGGCTGACTCGATCACCTGGGCTCCGCTGTCGACCCAAGTACCAGCCCTGTGCTTCTTCATGCTCGCCATCGGGACAGGACCGGTCTCAACCGATCTAGTCACCGGCGCCGCAAGAACGACCTGGCTGGCCGTGAACGGCCCCCGAACCGCATACACAGCGAAATGCACGGTCGGCTTCAGCGTCGCATGCGCCGTGGCGGCCACCAGCGTCTTGCTGGGAGCACTCTCCTACGCGGCAGCCCTGGCCCTCATCGGCGCTCCACAACCCGCCTGGCTCTCAGTCCTGCTGCCCGCCGTACGGTTCGTCGCCTGGATGGGATGCTGGGCACTGCTGTGCATGGCAGTGATCTCCCTGCTGCGCAGCCGGATCCTTCCCATCCTCATCCTGGTCCTGTGGCCGCTGATCGTCGAACGCCTCATTGGCGCCTTGCTGGGACGCCTCCCCTGCCTGGACGGTATCGGGAACTGGCTGCCCTTCGCTGCCGGCCGGGCGATGCTCACAGATGCCTCCGCCTACTCAGGTGAAGACCGCTCCTTCGTCAAGATGCTGATCGGATCCCACCTCTCACCCTCCGAAGCCACAGTGGTCTTCTTCCTGTACACGACGGTCATCGCCACAGCAGGACTCTGGGCCTACTGCCGCAGGGACCTCAAGACAATCTGACAAGGCCACACAAAGCCCTACCAGCACACCTCCGCCGGGGGATGGGCGCAACACCTCACTCATTGAGCGTTCTGCGCCGGCGGGGGTGTTCGTGAGTCGCGGATGCGCCTTCTCCATGCCCTACGTCCGGTACTCCGCTGACGCCAAGAAGCTCTACGACTACTGATGCCCCCTGCCCAACGCGGTGCCGGCCGTCGACTACCGGAAGCTGATGACCAGCATCGGATTCCCTAACCGCACCTCAGAGATGACCACGTGAAGATAAAGAGCTCGGTTCATGCTGCGCCGCTTACCACTGCACTGATAGCCGGTACGGTAATTCCGGCGTTCGCCGCCAGCGGGTCCGCCGTCTCCACGGCCGATCAGGCTGTGGCCGCAGTTCAGAGAGCCACTGGCACCACCGACGTTGCCGGTGACAGCACCAAGGGCACGGTGATGGCGACGGACCGGGGGTCTGTCATCGTGACCACCCCGGCCCGTGCTAAAAGGCGGGTGAGCGTGGCGGCTTCCGACGGCTCCGCTGTGACGTTAGGCCTGCCCGCTACGGTCGACGCCGTGGGTACCACCTCGGCGGCCGGTACCACCGTTTACCCCCACGCGGCCGCGCACACCGACCTTGCCACGCAGGCCACCGTCGGCGGCGGCGCTCGCGCCCTGGTCACCCTCAGGGACGCTGCCGCCCCCACCACGCAGCGCTTCGACCTCGGTCTCCCCGAGGGCGCCAGCCTGGTGGCCGATGGGAATGGCGGCTACGACATCGTCACCTCGGCCGGCGGCGCAGGCCTTGTCGCCCGGGGCCACATTGATGCCCCCTGGGCGAAGGACACCAACGGCAAGTCCGTTCCCACCAGGTACAGCCTCGAGGGCGACACCCTCATCCAGACCATTGAGACCGGCGCCGACACCGTCTTCCCCGTGGTGGCCGATCTCCACTACACCTGGGGCATCGTCAGCGGCACCGTGTATTTCAACAGGAACGAGACCAAGGTCCTCGCTCTCGGTGGAACCCTTGTGGATGGCTGCCGCACCAGGTCGCGGTCGTCGGGGGCCGGTCCCTCGCGGGGATCGCGGGGTACGCGGTCGCGACCGACCAGTGCATCAAGTTCAAGGTCAACCCCGCGATGGCGCCCCTGTCGCCCGCGGCAGCCGTGGCCGGAAGCGGTATCTACTGTGGCAGCGCCGGCGACGGATGCTGAAGGTAAACAGACCGGCAGCCAAGTGATCCCGAAGAGGGAGAACGGCTGATCCTGGCAGCCGAAGAGATGCATCTCGGCTTCCGATTTTGAAAGGTTGCGGAATGAACACTCTCACCGCTCTGGCGTCGGCCGCTTTCGGCTCCACGGTATATCTCACGGCTTTCTCGGCAGTTAAATGGCTGAACCAGCTGAACCCTAAGGCCAAGGTTGTTGGTCTGATGGTGACCGGCTTGGTTGTGTGCGCAGTTATCGGGCTTATCGTGATCGCAAGCAAGAGCGTCGTAGCCGGGTTCATCGTGGGTGCGGTCCTGACACCGCCTGTCCACCGAACCCTGCAGCGACGCAAGCAGGTCGCCGGTTCTTGACCGTACGGTCCCTGCTGCCCGCTGTGCCCCGGCCTCATGAGGTCGGGGCACAGCTGCGAACTGGCCCTGCTCAGCTGGCCGCGCTCAGCCGTCTGCTGTCAGCGCGTGCAATCGAGCTGCAGTCATGCGGTCGTGGTTGGGGAGTCGGGTCGCGTTGCCGTCGCGCCCAGCCTGGTCGCAGCGGTCCTGGCACGGCTGGAAGCGCGAGTCGTCGACGGCCCCGCCACGGCCCGCGGTCCCTCTGCCTAAGAAGTCATCTCAATTGGCGATCAAGCCGCCCGTACAAATCGGAGGCCAGGCGCAGGCCCGGTGTCTTGACCGCGATGTGAGACTTGCACCATGGACATGGGGCGTGAGTCGCGGTGGGAAAAAGACGCAATGACGGTGGAGATTGCTTTCGCCCTGGTGACTGCCGCCGTGCTGGCTGGAGTGATCTTTGCTGCCGCCTGGGTTCTCGTCCTGGTCCTTGACCTCTCTGGATCGGTAGGGAGAGGCATGTTGGTAGGGGGTGCACTGCTCGGAGCGGTGATCGGAGTATGGCGTCTGGTACGGGTGCTGCTTCGGTTCGACGAGCAGCGCCGAATGGGCCACTGACTACGGCCCCTTCCCTTGCGGTCGGTAGCCTCCCGGCGTGGGGATCGTTGAGCGGTTGGTGCCGGATGAGTTGTGGGAGTTATTCCAGCGGGTGGTGCCGGAGGCGCCGTCGCGGCCGCAGGGCGGTGGTCGGCGTCGGCATGGCGACCGGGAAGTGCTGGCGGCGATCGTGTTCGTGGCCACGTCGGGTTGTACCTGGCAGCAGCTGCCTTCGGCGTCGTTCGGGCCGTCCGGGGCGACCGCCCACCTGCGGTTCTCGGAGTGGTCGAAGGCCAGGGTGTGGGCCAAGCTCCACCGCGTGGTCCTCGACGAGCTCGGCGCCCGCGGTGAGCTGGACTGGTCGCGGTGCGCGATCGACTCGGTGAACATGAGGGCCTTGAAAAGGGGGGCCTGACAGGTCCGAATCCTGTCGACCGGGGCAAGTACGGCTCGAAGATCCATCTGATCACGGAACGGTCGGGTCTGCCCATATCCGTCGGCATCTTCGGGGCCAGCCTGCACGACAGCCAGGCCCTGATCCCGCTCGTGAAGGGCATTCCGCCGATCCGCTCGCGCCGCGGCCGACGTCGGCGCAAGCCCAGCAAACTCCACGCCGACAAGGGATACGACTACCGCCACCTGCGGCAATGGCTCTCCCGTCGGGGCATCCGGCACCGCATCGCCCGCAAGGGTGTCGAGACCTCTCAGCGGCTCGGCCGGCACCGCTGGACCATCGAACGCACTATGGCCTGGCTCGCCGGCTGCCGCCGCCTCCACCGACGCTACGAACGCAAGGCCGACCACTTCCTCGCCTTCACCAGCATCGCGTGCACCCTGATCTGCTACCGCCGACTCGCCAATTGAGATGACTTCTTAGAGGTGACATGACGGCAGTGCCAGGCACCCCGGCGCGCGCCGGCCCCGGCAAGCCCGCCGGACCGGTCGGCCGTGGTTGGGCCCCGACCGGTCCGGCAGGTATCGATCCGTCCGTACGCAAGACGGTCGAGCAGATCGTCCAGGCGGTCCGCGACGGCAACGACGCGGCCATCCGGACCCTGCTGACCGACCTGGCCGCCGTCGCCGACACCGCAGCCCTGCTGTACCTGCGCGAGCGGCTGTACGCGACGCAGTGACCTGCGGCCGATGCGGCGGCGATCACGCCCGGCCGGGCAGCGATACGGCGCCCAGCAGCTCCTCAGCGGCGCGGGTGATGAAGTGGCGGGTGCGCTCCGGGTCCAGGGCCTGCGCCTGAAGGTGGTCGAACATGGCACTGAAGTGCCGCACGTCGGATCGTTTCTCCAGGTAGAGGTCGCTGGTGAACCGCTCCAGATACACCATCCCCGCCCCGGGAGCGTCCGGGAAGTCGAGGATGGAGAACTGTCCCGAGACGCCCGGGTGGCCTCCCGCGCTGTGCGGGAGGACCTGCACGGTGACATGCGGCTGCGCGCCGATGCGGTTCAGGTACTCAAGCTGCTCGCGCATGATCTGCGGGCTGCCGACGACGCGGCGCAGTCTTCGTAAGCCCGGTGCAGCACGAAGGAATGCAGTCAGTGGTCCGGGCCGCCGACGAAGAGTGGGCCCGGCGCCAGCGCCCGCCGGAAACGCCCTGCTGGCGCGCGGGAGCAGTGGCTCGCCGTCATTGCCCGGCCCTTGTCCACGGCTCGTTTCAGCCAAAAAGAGGCCGACAACATCTGCCCCTGCTAATGGAGTTGCGTCGATCAGTCGCCCCGAACGGGTAGTCTCGGCGCCGCCCGGAGCGTCAGCTTCGATCTGACCGAACGGGCCCGCTCTTCGGACTCGGTCTCGCTGCGGCCTGAACCCTTGCAAGGGTTCCGCGAGAATCCTCAGGTTATGCAGATGTACCCCACACTGAGCCGGCTGGTGCGAGTCGCGTTTTCCACGATCAGATAGAACTTCTTGTGGCCCAGCCAGAAGGTGCCACTGAGCCGGACCGCGACCTTCTGGCCCATCTCGATGGTCCCCGAGGCGGGGGTCACCACGACGCCCGGCGCAGTCTTCTGGTTCGTGCGTTCCGGCAGCGTTCCGTACTCGGGCTTCTGTTCCGGGTAGGCGAATTCGGCGAGGACGGCGTACGCCTTGAAGGAAGCCCTTTCCCCCTCAGGGAGCACGTAGAAGCCGGCCCCAGGGTTGAGTGTCCCGCAGTTGAGGAATTCGTCCCCGTTGCTCTTCGGCTTGCCGGGCCGCAGGCTGCCCCGGGTGAAGAGCCTGCCCTGCAGACCCTCCTCGAACGGCTTGACCTGATCGCCGCCCGCGGGTGGCTGAGGAGGCTTGGCTTTCAGGTCCTGCTTGTCCGGCGGCTTGACCGGGAGCGTGCCTGGGTTCTTGTGCGCTGGTGCCGAGGGTGTCGCCGTGGACTCCGCGCGCCCGTTGCTCTGGGACGGGGAACCACCTGAGGAACTGCCCGAGGACCGAGGCGCAGAACCGCCCGATGAGCCTCCGGAGGGGCCTGCCGAGGACAGTCCGTCCTGACACGCCGTCACCGACACCGTCAGCATCGTCACCAGCGCCATGCTGGCTCGTACCCTCACCCCACGTCGTGACATGACCCCGAGTGTGAGGCCTGCCGGCTGATCGCCTCAAGGAAGGAGCAAGCGTAGCTGAAGCGTAGAAAACCTCTCGTCGGCTACCACCGCCACCGGCGACGCCGTTGTCATGTGCCCAGCGGCACAGGGGAGACACCGGTCCGCAGGGCCCGGCAGTCGGCGCAGTTGCGCTCGTAGGCGTACTGTCCGGCGACGCAGCTCATGAACTTGGTGCAGTCGTAGGGGTGGATGTAGTTGCCGTCGGGCTTGCCCCTGCAGTCGTAGAAGTCGACCAGCCGGGAGCCCGCGCGCTGCTCGCCGGCGATGGCGAGGGTCCGGCCGGCGAGGGTGACGCCCGCTGCCACGATCAGGCCCGCGCCGAGCTGGAGGAACCGCTTGCGGTCCACTCCCGCACCGGCTGGCGAGTAGCGGCGGCCGCGGACGTCTCCCAGCGTGGGGTGGTTCAGGACGTCCCACACCGCGTACGAGGCGGGCAGGCGGGCCGCAGGGCGCGCGACCGGTCCGAACCAGATGCGGCCCGGGCCTGCACGGCGGCGAAGTCGAGCCGGCCGCTGCTCCAGCTCACCGACTCGCCGTCCAGGACGGTGCCCGCTGGCAGCTGCATCCGTGCGACGGCGCCGGACGGTCTCCTCGGTGCGCTCCATCACGACGCGGTGGCCGTCGAACTTCGGCTCGTACCACCACACCCCGACCGCGCCGTGCGGCAGGCGGGGCACGGCTTGGGCGAGGGCGAGCGGCACGGGCAACTCCATGCCGCCACCCTCAGCGGCACGTTACACGAGCACCCATGAAGCAGACGGACGCCGTGCTCTGCCGTGACCCCGCAGCTCAGGCTTGCCGGCCGCCGATGCCGCTTTGGCCGCTTTGGCCGCTTGTGTGAGGAATACCCCGGCGAGCGCCTCCTACGAGTGGATCTCCCGGCTACCCGGCTTACGGGTCCCCGGTCGTTGACACAGTCACAAAATGAGTGAGTAGCCCGAGGCCCGCTGGGTCACCGCCGAGGAGTTCACCGGACTGCGCCCCACGTTCGCCGGCGACCGTCCCTTCTTCGACGATGTGCTGCCGACGCTGGGACATCAGGTCCCCGAGGAGCCTGTGCAGAACTGACTCCCCACCGCGCCGGCCACTCCGCTCCGGCTACTTCGCCGCTCAGTGTTCGTGCGTCACCTGAGCCAGCAGCTCACGGACCTCCCGCAGGCTCATCCGCGTACCGGGGTCGGAGTCCCGCTCCTCGATCTGCGCGAAGTGCTGTTCGGCCGTGGCCAGGTCGCCGCGGCGCCGGGCCAGTCGGCCGGCGAGGCGGTGGCCGGCGAGGTGGCCCGGGTACTCGGCGAGGATGTCCGCGACGAGTGGCGCGGCCTCCTCGTCGCGCTCCGCCTCGACGAGCAGCTCGGCCAGCTCGGGACGGGGATCGACGCGCCGTTCGAGCGGTCCGCGCGGTGGGTCGAAGTCGCCGGAGCGCTCCACCGCGCGGCGCAGCCACTGTTCGGCCTCCGCGGTGCGTCCGAGCCGGCGCAGCGCCCTGCCGAGGTGGTACGCCGCCTCGGGGATGTCGTTCTCCCACGCCTTCACGAGCCACCGCTCGGCCTCGGCGTACCGCCCCCAGCGCACCATGCTGCGACCGGCCAGGAACGCGGGCCGCGCCAGACCGCCCTCGGCGGCGCGCACATACCAGCGCTCCGCGAACTGCGGGTCGCCGCCCCGCTCTCCGGAGGTCCAGCCGACGCCCCAGGCTGCCCTCACGTGACCGAGCTCCGCGGCCTTCAGCGTCCAGATGCCGGCGGCCCGCTTGTTCTTCGCGTGGGTGTGGATCCCGGCCAGGCTGTACGCAGCCCCCGCGTCCCCGGCCTCGGCGGCCGGCTCGAAGTACGGCACGAGCAGGGTCTCGTCGGCCTGGCAGCCCTGCAGCATGCGGCCGAGCTCGAGCAGTCCGCGCGGAGTGCCGGTCTTGCGGTACCAGTCGGCGGCGTCGGGCAGCCGGTAGAGACGGTCGAGTGCATCGGCGTACGCGAAGCACTCCTCGGCACCGCCGGACTCCGCGGCCGCCCGCAACTCGGGCAGGCGCGCCGCGAGTTCGGGGTCGGGCAGCCGGGCGGGGTCGGCGCGAATCGCCGCGATCTCCTCGAGCTGCTCGACGAACATCTTGGGCAGGCCGCCGTACTGATCGTTCTCGTTCTCGTCCTCGGTGTCGCCGGTGAGACGCAGCCATCGCTCGGCCTCGTCCAGCCGCCGCTGCATGATGCCGATCAGACCGAGGTAGAAGCGGGCGTAGTCGTGACCATCGGGTGCTGCGGCCGCCGTCTCGAACCAATGCTCGGCCGTGCGCTGGTCACCGCGCTCGAAGGCCCAGACACCCAGGACGTAGGCCGCACCCGAGTAGCCGAGCTCGTGCGCCCGTACGGCCAGGGCGCGCGCCTCCTCGATCCGGTCGCTGTCGCGGGCCACCAGGATGGCCTGCTCAATCAGGGCCTGGTGCGAGCCGACCGCCGCAGCTCGCGCGTAGAGAGCCTCCGCCGCGCGGATCGTGCTCGGGTAGTACGTGAACATGCCCGCGTACTCCGGGTCCCGCAGCGGACTCAGCGCCTCGAACGCGGCCTCGGCGTCCCCGTCCGCCTCCGCCCGCGCGAGCCGCTCCTCCCAGAGCTCAAGGTCGTCGACGATGTTCTCGATCACCTGACGGGCCGAGGCCGCCTTACGGTCACCCAGCTCGGCCGCCTCGTCCAGCTGCGCCTGTGCTTCGGCGAAGGCACCGTGGCGGGCGGCCTTGAGCACCGCGCCGTTGGTGAGGCTCTGGACGTGGCCGAGTGCGGCTCCCCGCGCGTACCACTCCTGTGCTCCGTCCTGGTCGCCGGACTCTTTCAGGAGTGTGGCGAGCCCAAAGGCGCAGCCGCCGTCACGGTCGGCAGCGCTGCGGTACCAGCGCTCGGCTTCGGCGAACTCCCAGCGGTCCTTGTGGCAGATCGCGAGCGTGCGCGCCGCATCTGCGTCCCCGTGCTCGGCGGCCTTGGCCCACCAGGGCAGGGCCTGGTCCATCCGGCCGCTCTTGCCGAGGAATGTGGCGTAGGCGCGGTACGCGCCGTCCTGTCCGGCCTCGGCAGCGGCCGCCAACTCGGCTTCCTGGTCGCGTATGTGCTCATGCGTTTCCCCGTGTGTCATTCCGTGATCGTGTCAGGCGGCCACGGCCGGGGCGGATACGGGGGTGCCGGGGCGTGGGCCCGACGTGCGGCTCAGGGCCGCTGCAGCCAGATCAACGAGGCCACGACCAGCGCTTCGACACCGGTGCTGAGCGTCGGTTCGATCAGCGGAGCGAAATGCGGTGAAAATGGTTGGCCGGCAGCCGGTCGATGTCCCCACGGGCCATCCCGCGCCTTCGACCTCGTGGTCGGGGTCGACGGCCTCCACTCCACCTTACGGCGCCTGGCCTTCGGTCCGGAGGAGCGTGAAGAACAGCGGTCGCGACCTCGGCCTCGGACGCGAGGAACACCCGCTGCTCGGCCGCCGGGTCCGCGACATCGCCGCCGGCATCGAGGGTGAACTGATGGCCGTCGTCCGCGAGGAGGTCGCCACCCACGCCGGACCGCGCTGGACCCGCCGCGCCTACATCCGCCCCCGGCGGGCGGTCGCGAACTGCCGACCGCCCTGGGCAACATCGAACCCCTGCAAGCGCCCTGACCGCTCCGCATTCGGGCGGAAGCGGGGGCGCCAAGGCCATCCGCCGTCGGGGCCAGGCCCGCGTGTACTACGCGACGGGGAGGTCGTTACCGAACACTGCCTCTGCCCCGCCTGTCTCTCCCCGCCAGTGGGCGAGGTTGTGTCGGGTGGTGAGGGTGTGGGGGTGGTCCGGGCCCAGCACCCGCATTCGGTCGGCCAGCAGTTCGGCGAGCGCGGCGGCGGCGCCGGCCGGATCCCCCGCCCGCCCCTGCCAGTGGGCAAGGTCGTGGCGGGTGGTGAGGGTGTCGGGGTGGTCCGGGCCCAGCACCCGGAGCCTGTCGGGGAGCAACTGTTCGAAGTCGGCGGCGGCGCCGTGTGCATCGCCTGCCCGGCCCCGCCAGTAGGCGAGGTCGTGTCGGGTGGTGAGGGTGTCGGGGTGGTCCGGGCCCAACACCCGAACCCTGTCGGGCAACAACTCGGCGAGCGAGGCGGCGACACCATCCGCTTCCCCTGCCTCCCCCCGCCACCGGCCAAGGCTGTGGCGGGTGGTGAGGGTGTCGGGGTGGTCCGGGCCCAGCACCCGGAGCCTGTCGGGCAGCAGCTGCTCGAAGTCGGCGGCGGCGCCGTGTGCATCGCCTGCCCGGCCCCGCCAGTAGGCGAGGTCGTGTCGGGTGGTGAGGGTGTCGGGGTGGTCCGGGCCCAGCACCCGCAGCATGTCGGGCAGCAACTGTTCGAAGTCGGCGGCGGCACCGTCTGCATCTCCCGCCCGCCCCCGCCAGTGGGCAAGGTCGTGTCGGGTGGTGAGGGTGTCGGGATGGTCCGCGCCCGACACCCGCAGCCTGTCGGGCAGCAAATTCTCGAAATCGGCTGCAGCACCATCTGCATCCCCCGCCTCCCCCCGCCACCGGGCGAGGCTGCTCCGAACGCTGAGGGTGTCGGGATGGTCCGGGCCCAGCACCCGCAGCATGTCTGCCAGCAACTGCTCGAAGTCGGCGGCGCCGTCCATATCTCCCGCCCGCCCCCGCCAGTAGGCAAGGTTGTGCCGAGCGGTGAGGGTGTAGGGGTGGTCCGGGCCCAGCACCTGCAGTCTGTCCTCCAGCAACTCGGCGAGCGAGGCGGCTGCTGCTGCTGCGTCTCCCGCCTGCCCCTGCCAATGGGCGAGGTTACTGCGTGCGGCCAGGGTGTTGGGGTGATCCGGGCCCAGCACCCGGAGCGTGTCCTCCAGCAACTGCTCGAAGTCGGCGGCGCCGTCCGCATTTCCCGCCCGCCGCCGCCAGTAGGCGAGGTTGTACCTGGCGGCGAGGGTGTTGGTGTGGTCCGGGCCGAGGCGCGTGTGCGCGGTGTCGGCGAGGTGGCGGAAGTACGCGGTGGCGGCGGTGACCTGGCCGGCCTCGCCAAGGCTTGCACCGGTGCGGTAGAGCACGGTGTGGGCCTCGGGCTGATAGAGGGCTTCTGGCGCGTGGCGGGTGAGGGCGGCGGTGTTGGCGCGCAGGGCCCGGGCAAGGGCGGTGTCCCGTTCCACGTCGGGCCAGGTGGCGGTCAGGGCGTCGGCGGCGGTACGCGCGAGCCGGTCGTGCCGGTCGGTGGGCAGGGGTTCCCGGACGGCACGCTGGATCAGCTGGTGCACGTGGACGGCCTGCTGGGGGGTTCCGGGGGTGTGGTCGATCAGGCTCAGCCGGTGCAGCACCCGCAGTGTGTCGTACGCCTGCTCCGCGGTGATGGGCGCGGCCGGGTCGTTGCCTGGTGTGCTGTGGGTGCGGTGTTCGGCGAGGAAGGCCAGCACGGGTGGGCTGGTCAGGACGGGGGCGGGGATGCCGTTGGGGTCGAGCATCGCGGCGACTTCGAGCATGGGCCGGGCCAGGCCGGCCGGTCGGAGTCGGTCGGCGCGGTCGATGGACAGCGACCAGGCCGCGGCGGTGCTGGTGGTCTGGTCGTCGGGCAGGGCGTCGGTATCGGGAAGCAGGTCGGCCAGGCGGCGGGTGTGGTCGGCCAGGCGCCGGCGGTAGGTGGCGCAGTCCAGTTCGGCGTCGATGAGGTAGGCGGCCGCCTGGGACAGGGCCAGGGGGAGGTGGCCGAGGTCGGCGGCCAGGTGCGCGAGGTGCTGGTCGGGTTCGTGGCGGTCGCGTTCGGCGAGGGCCGCCCGCAGGTACGAGGTGGCCTCGTCGGGGGTGAACATGCCTACCGGTACCTGGCGTCGGCCGGGGCCGCTGAGGGCGGCGTCGCGCCGGCGGGTGGTGACCACCGTGGCGCCGTGCGGGCTGTCCGGCGGCCACAGACCGGAGAGGTCGGCGGGGGCGGACACGTCGTCCAGGACGATCAGCCAGCGCCGTGGCGTCGCCGTGGCCCGGGGTTCGAGCCAGGCCAGGAACGCCCTTGCGGCATCCTCGGGGTTCTCCGGGGGCACGGGCAGGACCTCGGCAGCGGCCTGCGCGTACCCGGACATGATCGCCGTCCGAGTGCTGGCGGTGATCCAGATCAGGAGTTCCGCGGCACCCGAGTGCCAGGCGCGGCGCGCGTGGTCGGCGGCGAGCTGCGTCTTGCCGACTCCGCCCGCACCGGCCAGTACCTGGCCGACGAGGACCGCGGTGTCCCCGTCAGCCAGGGCCGCGCCGACCTGGTCCGCCGCGTGGCGGAGCTGGAAGCAGTCGGCACGCCGCGGGATCACGCCGACCTGGTGCGGCCAGGACACCAGGGGGCGCGTGGTGGGGAAGTAGTTGTTCTGCGTGCTGTGGTCGCCGTACTGGCCGGCGGCGGGTCCGTTGAACGTGTTCCCGCCGCTTCCTCGAATGTCTTCGGGGTCGGCGGCGGGGCCGTTCAGGACCCGGTCCCGAAGTGGTTGTCCATCCGGCTGTTGTCCCCGGTCTGGAAGGCGGTGGGGCCGTTTAAGACGTTGCCCGCAACACCACTGCCGCCGCCTGTGTGCGTGGACTGTTCGTCGATCAGGGCTCGCAGTCCCTCGGCGAGGCGGGCGCGTTCGTGCGTATCGCTCACGCTCTCCAACAACACCTCGAAGCGGGTTTGCCAGGAAGCCTCCTGACGGATCCGTACCCGGTCCGCCTCGGCTGGCTCCAGCTCCCGCAGGGCGGTGGCCGTCCGGTCCAGGCGTTCCAGCTCCGCCTGCTCCAGCGCCGGATCCCCGCGGCCCAGCAGCCGGGCCACCCGGGACCGCAGCCCGTTCCACGCGTCAGTACCCGCCGCCTGCACCACCGCGGTGCCGCCTGCCACGGCCACTGCCGCCAACGCCGCCTCCAGCATCCCCACCACCCCCACGCTCGCGTTTCCGTTCCCGCGACCGTACCGCCGCCCCGGCACGCAGGCAGCGATCGCGCGAGAATGCCCGACAACCACGCGCCTGTCCCTGCGCCCAGGCCGGGGTGCGGGGTCGCAACCAGCAGACAGGACTGGACACCGCTACGGCCTGACCAGCGGCGCCCGCGTACGAAGCCCGACTCCAGCGAGATCGTCGTACTTCTGCCGACCCGGTAAGCAGGGTTGGGATGCGCTCCGTGGGCTCGTATCGGGTTCGCGATGACCTGCTGCCCCGACCGCAGGCCCTGACGGCCGGACGGCGAGCGGGGCGCAAATGCTTGTGTTGCCCTCACCGTGTCACGCCCCACGCCTGTCGACTTTGTGTGGAATGTGCCGTTACTGTGCTCTCATGTCGTCTGACCCCGCCTCAGGCCCCGCCGACTTCGCCTCCATGGACAGGGCGGAGTTCGCCTTCCCCGGTCCCCTGCGCGACCGGCTCGTCGCGGCGATCCTTGACGGTTCGAAGACCTCCACGACTACGCTCGTCGTCGACTACGAGCACGAGGGAGAACCCCTGCCGGAAGTCGGGAGTCGTTCGGTGGTCATCGACTCAGACGAACGTCCGGTCGCGATCATCGAGGTGACCGGAGTGCGCGTCGCCCCACTGGCACAGGTAGACCTCGCGCACGTCGTGGACGAAGGGGAGGGGGACACCAGCGTGGCCCAATGGCGTGCGGGCCACGAGGAGTTCTGGCACAGCGAAGAGATGCGTGCCGCGTTGGAGGACCCCGAGTTCACCGTGAACGACGCGACGCCAGTGGTCCTGCAACGCTTCCGCCTCATCACCGACCTGCGCCCCGCCCCTTGACCATGCGCCTATCGCTTAAAACTCCTGACGAAATGATCTTCGGGTGGGGCGGCCTGGAAAAGGCGGTGCAGAAGGCGTTCACCCGCCCCGCGCCCAAGGGCGCGGGCAGGTAGCTGGTCAAGCAGCTCAAGGGCACGAAGTCGGTCGCTGAAGCGCTTGGGTTCTTCCGCCGGCAGGTGGAGGGGTACGTTGCAGGGCCAGGCCAAGGAGCCGCCCGTTGACCTCGACCAGCGACCAGCGGCTCCTGTACGAGGCGGACGTCGATCTGGCCGGTCCGATCGCGGACTAGCTGGATTGATCACGAGCGTTGTTAACAGTGTCGGGTCTTGATCATGGCGAAGACCTCCGGTGTGGTGGAGGTGTCTAGGCTCCACACCACGCACGGAGGTCTT